>NZ_JBITCO010000012.1:0-232739 GCF_044453265.1 Kitasatospora sp. NPDC051705
ACGGACACTTCCTTCGGTCTGCCTTCCAGCAGGCCCTCCGGGCGCTTCGTTCTTTCGTGTTTCCAGCTTATCAGATGTTTTCCGCTCCGTTTTCCGGGGCTTCGTCATCCAACTCGCCGGTGTCTTCCGGGGTTTGACGCCCCGTCCGACGTTTCAAACTCTAGCCGATCCCCGCTCCGAAAAGCGAATCCGACCGCAATCCAATAAAACGAGCACGCCGAATACGCACCGAGCCGCGACAAAGCGCGACCCAGCCCGAGCCGGGAAGTGGTGTTTCGAAGGATTGGCCGCCCCGGGACCGTCCGCGCCGATGCGTGTCCGGTGCTCCCTGCCGAGCGACTAGAGAACACTACCCCTGTTCGGCGCCGCGGGCAAACCACTGCCGGTGACCGTCCGGGTGCAGCGCGGGCGCCCCGTCTTCACGTACTCGCCGTTGGGGTGGTCGTTGCCGGTGACCCAGTCGCGGGCGGTGGCCTCGTCGCGCCCGATGTCCCGGTGGCGGCGGAGCAGACGTTCCTCGCGCAGGGCGTCGTCGGTGTCGACGTACCAGAGCTCGCGCAGCAGGCGGCGGGCCTCCGGCCACGGGTTGTCGGTGGAGGCGAGGTAGTTGCCCTCGGTGATGACGAGGCGGGTGTGCGGGCGGACGACGTGCCGGGCGGCGACGGGTTCGTCGAGGGTGCGGTCGAAGTCGGGGACGTAGACGTCCCGGAAGCGGTCCCCGGCGATGCGGTGCAGCAGGGCGACGTAGCCGTGGGCGTCGAAGGTCTCCGGCGCGCCCTTGCGGTGCGTCAGGCCGAGGCGCCGCAGTTGGGCGCCGGAGAGGTGGAAGCCGTCGAGCGGGACGTACGCGGCGCTGCCGGGGCCTTCGACGCGTTCGACCTCGGCGACCAGGTGCCGGGCCAGCGTGGACTTGCCGGCCGCGGGCGGGCCGACGAGCCCGAGGATCGTCCGGGCGTTGCTGCCCGGGCCCCGCAGGAGGCCGAGGGCGAGGGCGGTGAGGCTGTCCCCGTTCACACTCATGCGCGCACCCTACTCACCCCGGCTCACCGGGTCACCGCCTCGCGGTCCGCCTCAGGCCCGGCCGGCGAGCGCGGGAACGGCCATGGTCAGCGTGCCGGCGTCGGCGTCCAGGACGGCGGGGACTCCGAGCGGCACGGTCAGCGAGGACGGGCAGTGGCCGAATCCGAGTTCCCACAGGACGGGGACGCCGAGCGGGCCGAGCCGGTCGAGCATGACGGAGCGGACCCGGTCCGGTCGGCCGCAGCCCTCCCAGGAGCCGAGCGCGATGCCGGCGACGCCGTCGAGCGCGCCGGAGCGCAGGAACTGGGTGAGGATCCGGTCGAGCTGGTAGGGGTGCTCGTTGACGTCCTCCAGGATCAGGATGGTGCCGGCGAAGGACGGCCGCGCTCCCGGGGTGCCGCGTTCCGCCGCCAGCACGTGCGTGCAGCCGCCGGCGGTGACGCCCCGGGCCACGCCCGGGACGAGGGCGGTGGCGGTGGCGGAGGTGAGCAGCGTGGTCGAGTCGGGTTCGAAGAGGGTGCGGCGCAGGTGTTCGGCGGTCGGTCCGTCGGTCACGAAGGCGGAGCCGGAGGCCAGCGGACCGTAGAGGGTGGCGAGCCCGAGGCGCTGGGCGAAGGCCTCGTGCAGCGAGGAGACGTCGCTGAAGCCGATGAACGCCTTGGGCGGGACGCGGCGCATGGCGTCCCAGTCGAGCAGGTCGACCATGCGGTGGACGCCGTAGCCGCCGCGGGCGCACATGACGGCGTCGACGGTGGGGTCGAGCCAGGCCTGCTGGAGGTCGGCGGCGCGGTCGGCGTCGGCGCCGGCGAGGTACCCGAGGGAGGGGTGGGTGTCGAGGACGTGCGGGGCGACCGTCACCCGCAGCCCCCAGGAGCGCAGGATCCCGGCCCCGGCGGCGAGCCGCTCGGGGTCGATCGGCCCGCTGGGGGCGACCACGGCGACGTGGTCCCCGGGGCGCAGGTGGGGCGGTCGGGTCAGCCCTCGTGCGGGCGAGGTCGGCTGCTGGTCCATGACCGGAATCCTTCCAGGGGCGCGGGGCGACGCGGTCGGCGGGGTGATGCGGCCTCAGTTCCGGCCGGGTCCGCCGGAACTGGTATGCCCCGTCCGCGTCACACCGATCCCATCACCGACCTGACCTCGGCGAGGGTGGCGTCGGCGATTGCGTTGGCGCGCTCGGCGCCGTCCCGCAGGACCCGGCGCAGGTGGGCGCGGTCGGCGGCGAGTTCGGCGCGGCGGGCCCGGAGCGGGCGGAGGTACTCGTTGACGGAGTCGGTGACGGTGCCCTTGAGGGCGGCGGCTCCGCCGTCGCCGATCTCGGCGGCGATCTCCTCGGGTGCGCGGTCCTGGCAGAGGGCGGCGAGCAGGACGAGGCCGGAGACCTCGGGGCGTGCGGCCGGGTCGTAGGAGATCCGCCGGTCGGCGTCGGTCCTGGCGGCCCGGACGATGCGGGCGGTCTCGTCCTCGGTGGCGCCGAGGGCGACGGAGTTGCCGCGGCTCTTGCTCATCTTGCCGCCGTCGGTGCCGAGCAGCAGCGGGGCGTCGGAGAGCAGCGCCCGGGGCTGGGGGAAGACGGGTTCGCCGCCGCTGTGCGGGTAGCGCTCGTTGAAGCGCCGGGCGACGGTGCGGGCGACCTCGAGGTGCGGCAGCTGGTCCTGGCCGACCGGCACGAGGTTCGCCTTGCAGAAGAGGATGTCGGCGGCCTGGTGGACCGGGTAGGTGAACATCAGCCCGTTGACGGCGGACTGGCGGGAGTGGGCGATCTCCTCCTTGACGGTGGGGTTGCGGTTGAGTTCGGCGACGCTGACCAGGCTGAGGAAGGGGAGCAGCAGCTGGTTGAGGGCGGGGACGGCGCTGTGCGCGAAGATCGTGGCGCGGTCCGGGTCGAGGCCGGCCGCGAGGTAGTCGAGGACGAGGTCCTCGGTGTGCTCGGCGAGCCGGTCGGCGACGTCCCGGTCGGTGATGACCTGGTAGTCGGCGACCACGACGAACATCTCGACGCCCTGTTCCTGGAGCCGGACGCGGTTGCGCAGGGTGCCGAAGTAGTGGCCGAGGTGGAGCGGGCCGGTGGGGCGGTCGCCGGTGAGGACCCGGTCGGTGCCCGGGTCGGCGGTGAAGGTCGCGGTGGTGGCGGCGCCGGCGGGGCCGGTCGCGGTCGCGGTGGTGGTCATCGGGTCTCTCCTCGGTGCGGCGGTGGTGGCGGCCGTCCGGGGGCGGGAGCCCGTCCCGTGGGGAAACACGACAGGGCCGTCCGATCCGGACGGCCCTGGGTCAGGTGTGAGGGGTGGCCGTCCTAGGACGGCCACCAGCTCAGGCCCGCGTGAAGCTTCATGTGCTCGAGGATAGCGCCGACGGTCCGCCGGCGTGGCCGGTCGGTCGATCCGGCGATCGACCGCCGGCCACCGGCGCCCGGCGCCCGTTTCAGTCCTCGACGACCAGCGCGGGGGTGTCCCGGCGCAGCGTCTCGCCGCGGAAGAACTCCGGCCGGACCAGGCCGTAGCCGGTCATCAGCGCCGCGCCGAGCAGCAGGATGCCGACGCCGATGACGAACACCGAGCCGATGCCGAGGACGGCTCCGCTGCCGTACTCCGGGTCCCAGGCGTCGGTGAGGGTCTGCAGGAAGACCCCGCTCAGCAGCACGCCGCCGAGCAGTGGGGCGACGCCCTTGAGGAAGAGGTCGCGCGGGCCGTTGCGCAGCGAGCGGCGGAAGTACCAGACGCAGGCGAATGCGGTCAGCGCGTAGTAGAAGCAGATCATCAGACCGAGCGCCAGGATGGTGTCCTCGACCACGTCCTCGCTGATCAGGCTCATGCCGACGTAGAAGACGGCGGTGGCGGCGCCGGCCGCGGCGGTGGCGTAGCCGGGGGTGCGGAAGCGCGGGTGGACGGCGCCGAAGCGCGGCGGCACGGCGCGGTAGGCGCTCATCGCGAGCAGCGTGCGGGCCACCGGGATGAAGGTGGTCTGCAGGCTGGCGGCGGCGCTCGCGACCACGGCCAGGAAGAGCAGGACGCTCCAGGGCGACCCGAGCACCGGGCGGGCGAGCGCGGCGAAGACGTTGTCGGAGGTCTCCGGATTGCCCAGGCCCGGGCCGGTGGAGCCGACGCCCGCGAACATCTGGGCGGCGATCGCCACCAGCAGGTAGGAGCCGACCAGGGTGACCATGGAGGTCATCGCCGCACGGCCCGGCGTCCTGGAGCTGCCGAGGGTCTCCTCGTTCATGGTGAGGCAGGTGTCCCAGCCCCAGTACATGAAGATCGACAGGGACAGGCCGGCGGTGAAGGCGCTGAAGGAGCCGACCTCCAGTGGGTTGAGCCAGGAGGCCGAGAAGCCGATCGAGTCGGGGAGCTCGCCCGCGGCGGCCTTGCCGATGGCGATGACCGAGAAGAGCACCAGCACGGCGAGCTGGAGCCCGACCAGGCCGTACTGGAACCACCGGGTGGCCGTCATCCCCCGGTAGCTCATCGCGGTGGCGCCGCCGATCAGCAGGACCACGGTGAGCAGGTGGACGGCCTGGTTCTGGTCGAGGTCGGCGACCCGGCTGCTGCCGGTCATCTCGCCGAGCATCAGGTAGAGGAAGTCGGTGGCGACCCCGGCCAGGTTGGAGAGCACGATGATCGTCGCGACGGTCAGGCCCCAGCCGGCCATCCAGCCGACCCGGGGGCCGAAGGCCTTGACCGTCCAGGTGAAGGACGTGCCGCAGTCCGGGAAGTCCTTGTTCAGCTCCTTGTAGGCGAACGCGACGAGCAGCATCGGCAGGAAACCGGCCAGGAACACCGCGGGCATCTGGACGCCGACCGCGGTGACGGTCGGCCCGAGCGTCGCGGTCAGGCAGTAGACCGGGGCGACCGTCGAGACGCCCAGGACCACGCTGCTCAACAGGCCCACCGAGTTGCCCGACAGGCCCTTGTCCCACGCTCCCCCCGCCGGCCCCCGGTCGGGGACTCCACCACTGGCACCACTGACCGGGGTGCCCTGCGGAGCGCCGGGCGCCATTGCCCGGCCGCTGCTTCCGTGCTCTGAGAGCTGCTGATCACGCACCAGCGCACTCTAGTGCGGATGCAGAAGGTTGAGCAGACCAACTCTTGGTGATTTTATGCACGTACGTTGAGATTTGGCGCGCGTAGTAGGTTTGCCTAACCTAACCTCGATCTCGAAGGAGCGTCGCGTGGCCCCCACCTCCGGCGACCCCACCTCCGGCGACCCTGCACCCGGCGACCCGGCCCGCGTCGGCCCCGCCCCGGTCGGCCCCCGCACCCCGTCCCGCCGCCGGTTCCTGTCCACCGCCGTCGCCGGCGGAGCGGTGCTCGGCCTCGGCGGACTCCTCACCGCCTGCGGCGGACCCGGCGGCAGCGGCGGCCCCGGCGCCTCCGGGGGGTCGACCCCGGGCACCGGCGGCTCCTCGCCCGACCAGAAGTCGGTGAAGCAGGGCGGCGACGACTACGCCACCGTGATCGAGAAGATGAAGGGCTTCGGCACCGACGCCGCCCCCGGCGTCTACCCGCGCACCGTCCGGCACGCGATGGGCGAGACCGTCGTCCCCGCCCGGCCCACCCGGGTGGTCGTTCTGGACACCGGCGAGCTCGACAACGTCGTCTCGCTCGGCATCCAGCCGGTCGGCGTCGTCCACACCGACGGTTCCAAGTCGCTGCCCTCCTACCTCAGGGACAGGGCCGGCGCCCCCGCCGCGGTCGGCACCATCAACAGCCTCAACCTGGAGGCGATCGCCGCGCTCAAGCCCGACCTGATCCTCGGCAGCCGGCTGCGCGCCCAGGACCAGTACGCGCAGCTGTCCAAGATCGCGCCGACCGTCTTCTCGCTGCGCCCGGGCTACCCCTGGAAGCAGAACTTCCGGCTCAACGCCAGCCCCTTCGGTCTGGAGGCGGAGGCCGGTGCGCAGCTCGACGCCTACCAGGCGGCCGCCACCGCGGTCGGCGCCGGACTCGGCGGCAAGCGGCCGACCGTCACCCCGCTGCGCTTCATGCCGGGCCGCACGCGGCTGTACGCCGGGCTGTCCTTCATCGGCACCGTCCTCGCCGACGTGCCGCTGCCGCAGCCCCCGATCGAACAGGTCGAGGAACTCGCGGTGGAGGTCAGCCCGGAGCAGATCGACAAGGCCGACGCCGACTGGATCTTCTACGGCGTCTACGGCACCCCCACCGCCACCAACCAGGACACGGTGCTCGGCGGCGCGCTCTGGAAGACCCTCGGTGCGGTCAAGTCCGGTCAGGCCCGACCGGTTTCGGACGAGACCTGGTTCCTGGGGCTCGGCGTCCTGGCGGCGAACGCGGTGCTCAGCGACCTCAAGGGGTTCGTCGCGCCCGGCACTTGAGCCGACACACCGGGTAGGGGCGGGCCCGGTCCGCGCGCACGACCGCGGAAATGACGCTTGGAGCTGATCGCGCGGTGCGGGAGGATCGTCGGGACCGTCCGCCGAAGGGCCCGTGCCGATGACCTCGCTCCACCCCACCGCAACCGATCCGACGCCGCCCGGCCCGCCCGCGGACGGCGCCGGAACGCCGGCACCGCACGCCGGGCGCTGCGCCGTCACGACGGCCGCCGAGGCCGGCCCGGCCGGCGCCCCGGGGGCCTCCCCCAACGGCCCGGCCGGCGACCCGCGCCACCCCGGCGGCGCGCGCCCCGACTCGGTGCCCCGGCCCCGCGGCTCGCAGGACGCCCTGCCGGACGGCCGCCCCGCCGACGAGGACGCCGCGACGGACGATCCGACCACGTCACGGCTGCGGGCGGCGCTCGCCGAACGGCTGCGGGCCGCGCACGCGCAGGGGCGCTCGGTCTCCGAACTGGCGGCCGCGTGCCGTCGGCCGGTCGCGGAGGTGCGGGCCCTGCTCGGCGGGGACGGCGCGGGCCGGGCCGCGGAGTCCGACGGCGTCGGCCGGGGGCGCCCCGCGGGCGGCTCAGGCGGCGTGGACGGTCCGGACGGTCTGGTCCGTGCCGCGGGCGGCCCCGGCGGTCGGGACCGGACGGACGGTGTGCACGGCGGCCTCGGCGCGGCCGACCCGGGGAGCGCGGCGGTCCCCGCGGGTCCGGAGCGCGCGAGCGGCACCGGAACCACCGGGTACACCAGGTTCCCCCTCACGACCGGCCCGACGGCGGACGAGACCGACGTGCCCGTCCTACGGGCCGCCCGCGAGGACCTGCGGGGCTTCGGGTCGCGGCGGCCCTCCCCGTCGCGCCGGCTGCGGCGGATGCACCCGGAGAGCGCCCCGGCCGGACCGGCCGCCGTCGGCCCGGCCGAACCGGCGGCCCCGGCCGGCCTCCAGGACGGGGACGGACGGGTGGTCCTGCCCCGTACGGGTGAACCCGCCGACGCCGGCCGGACCGTGGAGCAGTGGCCGGCCGCCGACCCCGGGGCGACGCGCGGCGAGACCCCGCTGGGCATCCTGATCAGTGGCAGCCCCCTCCAACCCGAGGCCGTCGGCCGCCCCGAGGAGCGAGCTCCGGTCCGGGTGACGGCCGACACCGTCCGCCTCGGCCGCGGCACCAGCCTCGTCGTGCTGCCGTCCTGGCGGCCCGCCATCGCCGTCTCGGTGCCGACCGACCGGCTGCTGGCCGCCACCGGGCTCACCTTCGAGCAACTGGCCGGCGCGCAGCTGACGGTGCTGATGAACCCCGCCGCGCTGCACGACCGGGAGTTGGACCTGCACGGCTGGGAGGCCGGACCGGGCGGGCGGGCCCGGCGCGGCGGGCGGCCGTAGGGCCGAGGAGCCGTCGAACCGCGGGCCGACGGGCCGACGGGCCGACGGGCCGACGGGCCGACGGGACGCCCGCACGGGAGCCCGGCGGTCGGCGGGTGATGTGCGGCGGGGTCGTGCGTGGCGGATCGCGGCTGGCCCTCGGTGGCTGAGCGTCAGCGGGCGGTCGTCAGCATGCGGCCGTCAGCATCCGGGCGTCGTCAGCGGACGTCCGGGGCGTTCGGCACGTAGCCGAGGTCGACGGGCACCGGGGGCCGACCGTCCACCGCCCAGCCCGAACGGACGGCGTCCAACAGCTCCGGCAGCCGGGGCGGCCAGAGCGCGTCGGCGTTCTCGTCGGCCAGGTCGGCCGGGGTCCACCAGCGCCAGTCCAGGATCCGGTCCTCGGCGTGCACGGCGCTGACGTCGCCGACCGGCCCGCGGTGCGGACCGGTGGTCAGGTAGATGTGCTCGTGCTGGCGGACCGGGGTGCCGTGCCAGGTGAAGTCGTGCTCCCAGGTGCAGAGCAACGGGCCGGGTTCGAGGTCGGTCCAGCCGGTCTCCTCCCAGAGCTCGCGCCGCGCGCCGGTCCACGGGCTCTCGCCGGTGTCCAGTCCGCCGCCGGGCATCGTCCAGTGCACGCCCACCTCGTCGTTGTCCGAACGCAGCAGGAAGACCGAACCTCCCTCGTCCAGGACGACGGTGCGGGCGGCCTGTCGGGGAACGCGCTTGCGGGATCGCAGCAGATTTCGCATCGGATCACTCTGGCAGCGCAGCCCCGGGCCGTCGAGCCGAATTCGCCGGAGTGAAAGCCGCCGACACGGGCCCGGCTCCGGCCGTACCCTGACGGCCATGCCCGTACCCGCGATCCTCCTCCCCGCCGACCCGCTCAACCCTCGCCGACCCGACCCGCACTTCGCCTGGGAGGCGCGGCTGTTGCGGGAGTCGGGCGGCGAGCACCACCTGGTCGACCACGACGCGCTGCTCGCCGGACGGGCCGAGGAGGCCGTCCTACGGGTGCCGCGCGGCAGCGGCCCGCTCTGGTACCGGGGCTGGATGCTGCCCTCGGCCCGCTACGCCGAGTTCTCCGCCGCGCTCACCGCACGCGGCGGACACCTGCTGACCAGCGCGGCCGGCTACGCGACGGCCCACGAACTGCCCGGCTGGTACGGCGTGTTCGAGGGGGCGACCCCGCCCAGTACGTGGATCCCGACCGCCGGGGCGGCGCCAGCGGCGGAGGAGCTGGCGGCCGCGGCGGCCCGGCTCGGCGGCAGCGGGCCGGCGATCGTCAAGGACTACGTGAAGTCCCGCAAGCACGAGTGGCACGAGGCCTGCTACGTCCCGGAGTTGGCCGACCTGGCGGCCGTCGGCCGGGTGGTGGCCCGGTTCGTCGAGCTGCAGGGCGAGTTCCTGGCCGGCGGGGTGGTGCTGCGGCGGTTCGAGCGGTTCGCCGGCCTCCCGGACGCCGGGCGCGGGGCAGGCGGCCCCGGGGCGGCCGCGCCGGGCGGCGCCGGAACGGGGGCCGACGGAACCGGCGATGGCGCCCACGGCCTGGGCGACGGGGCCGGCCGGGCCGCGGAGGCGCGGGTGTGGTGGCTGGACGGCGAGCCCGTCCTGGTCGGACCGCACCCAGACGGGCCCCGCCACACCGTCGAACCCGACCTCGACGGCGTCCAGGCGCTGGTCCGGACGCTCGGCTGCCGCTTCGTCACCACCGACCTCGCCTACCGGGCCGACGGCTCCGGCTGGCGGGTGGTCGAGGTCGGGGACGGGCAGGTGAGCGAGCTTCCGCACGGCATCGACGCCTCGAGCCTGTTGACCTCGCTGATCGCCGCCTGACGCCGGGGCGGCCGTCGCCCTTCGCAGGCACCGCCGCTCCGAACGCCCCGGCCGGGGGCCGCCCGGTCGGGGAGGGTGGCCGGACGGGGAGGGTGGCCGGAGTCCGGTCGGACTCCGGCCCACGCTGCCCCGGGCGACCCGGCCCGGGGACCTACCCGGCCGGGACGGCCTCGGCCACCGGGTGGCCGTCGGCGATGAAGGCCTCCCACAGCCGGGCGTAGGTGCCGCCCCTGGCCAGCAGTTCGGCGTGGGTCCCGTCCTCGACCACCCGGCCGTGGTCCAGCACGACGACCCGGTCGGCGCGCTCGGCGGCGGTCAGCCGGTGGGCGATCACCAGGGTGGTGCGGCCGCCGCTGAGCCGGTCGGCGGCGTGGTTGACCACCGCCTCGGTGGCCAGGTCCAGGGCCGCGGTCGCCTCGTCCAGCAGGAGGATGTCCGGGTCCACCAGTTCGGCTCTCGCCAGCGCGATCAGCTGGCGCTGGCCCGCCGAGAGGTTGCGCCCGCGGCCCGCGACCTCGTGGTCGTAGCCGCCGGACAGCTTGAGGATCATGTCGTGCGCGCCGACCGCCCGGGCCGCCGTCTCCACCTCGGCCGGCGAGGCCTGCGGCCGGCCGTACGCGATGGCCTCGCGCACCGTGCCGGCGAACAGGTACGCCTCCTGCGGCACCACGCCGAGCCGGTGCCGGTACTGCGCCAGGTCGTAGCGGGTGAGGTCGACCCCGTCGACCCGGACGGTGCCGGCCGTCGCGTCGTAGAACCGGGCGACCAGCTTCACCAGCGTCGACTTCCCGGCGCCGGTCTCACCCACCAGCGCCACCGTCTGCCCGGCCGGGATGTGCAGGTCCACACCGGTCAGCACGTCCGGGGCGCCGTCCGCCCCGCCGTTGTAGGCGAAGCTGACGCCCTCGAAGGAGATCTCCCCGCGCAGCCCCTCGGGGACCGGGACCGGGTCGGCGGACTGCACGGTGGTGGTCGGGGTGCGCAGCAGCTCCCGGATCCGGCCGAGCCCCACCGAGGCCTGCTGGTAGCCGTCGAACACCTGGGACAGCTGGTTGACCGGCGCGAAGAACAGGTCGATGTACAGCAGGTACGCGACCAGCGCGCCGACCGTCAGCGTCCCGGCGTCGACCCGGGCGGCGCCCACGATCAGCACCAGCGCGGCGGCCACGCTGGAGAGGAACTGGACGAACGGGAAGTACAGCGAGATGTAGAGCTGCGCACGGACCCGGGCCTCGCGGTAGGCCTCCCCCCGGGCGACGAAGCGGTCGGTGTTGGCGTCCAGGCGGCGGAAGGCCTGGACGATCCGCATGCCGGCCACGTTCTCCTGCAGGTCGGCGTTGACGGTGCTGATGAGGTCCCGGGAGAGCTCGTACTGGTCCTTGGACTTCTTGCGGAACACCAGCGTGGCGATCACCAGCAGCGGCAGCACCGCGAAGACCACCAGGGCCAGGCCGGCGTCGATGATCAGCAGCGCGGCGAAGATCCCGGCGAAGGTGAGCAGGCTGACCACGGCGGTGACGACGCCGGTCTGCAGGAACGAGGTCAGCGAGTCCAGGTCGGTGGTCATCCGGGTCATGATCCGACCGGACAGCTCGCGCTCGTAGTAGTCCAGGCCGAGCCGGTTCAGGTGGGCGAAGATCTTGAGCCGGAGCGAGTAGAGCACCCGCTCGCCGGTCCGTCCGCTGACCCGGTTCTCGGCGCTCTGCACCAGCCAGTCCAGCAGCACCACGACGAGCGCGGCGAGCGCGGCGACGGCGACCCCGGACATCAGGGCCTTGCTGACGCCCTGGTCGATGCCGTGCCGGATCAGCACCGGCAGCACCAGGGCCGCGCCGGCGTCCAGCGCGACGAGCAGCAGGGCGAGGGCCAGCGGGGCCCGGAAGGGGCGCAGCATCCGGCGGAGGGTGAAGTCCGGGTCGCCGGCCTCGGCCTCGGACCGGGGGATGGCCGGGGTGTCGGTGGCCGGCGGGAGCGCGGCGACCGTGGCCAGCAGGTCGGGGTTGGCGGTGCGGGCCGCCTTGACCAGGGAGGGGGTGGGGAGGGCGGGGACCGCCGGTTCGCGCTCCGGCGCGGCGGTCTGGCCTGCCGTCCGCCCGGGGGACCCGTCGAGGGCCTGGCCGGTGGCCTGGTCAGGGGCGTGGTCGGGGGCCCGGTCCGCGGTCGGGTCCGTCGCGTCGTCGGGAGCCTGCTGCCCGGAATGCTGCTCGGCGTGCTGCCCGGCGTGCTGTTCGGACGGCTGCCCGGGTGCGGGCTCCGCCTGCGGCCGCCGGGAGGCGCGGCCCGCCTCGTGGTCGGTGATCAGCGCCCGGTACTGGGGACATCGGGCGTCGAGCTCCTCGTGCGTGCCGATGTCCAGGAGCCGGCCGTGGTCCAGGACGGCGATCCGGTCGGCGAGCTGGAGCGTCGACCGCCGGTGCGCGATCAGCAGCGTCGTGCGGCCGGTCATCACCGAGCGCAGCGCGTCGTGGATCTCGGCCTCGATCTGCGGGTCCACCGCCGAGGTGGCGTCGTCCAGCAGCAGGATCCGAGGGTCGGTGAGGATCGCCCGGGCCAGTGCGATGCGCTGGCGCTGGCCGCCGGAGAGGGTCAGACCCTGCTCGCCGACCCTGGTCTCGTAACCGTCCGGCAGCGCGCGGACGAACTCGTCGGCCTGGGCGGCGCGCGCGGCCGCGACGACCTGCTCGTCGGTGGCGTCCGGGCGGCCGTAGGCGATGTTGGTGCGGACCGACTCGGAGAAGAGGAAGCTCTCCTCGGGGACGATCCCGACCGCCGCGCGGACCGAGTCCAGGGTGAGGTCGCGCAGGTCGTGCCCGTAGATCCGGACGGCGCCGGCCGCCGGGTCGTAGAAGCGGGGCACCAGCTGCGCCACCGTCGACTTGCCGGAGCCCGAGGCGCCGACCAGCGCGAGGGTCTCGCCCGGGGCCAGCCGCAGGCTGAGGCCGTGCAGCACGGGGGCGGGGTGCTCCGGGTCGTAGCGGAACTCGACCTGGTCGAACTCCAGGGCGACGTCCGGCGTGCGGGGGCCGGCGGAGCCGGCCGGGGAACCGGGGGTGACGGCGGCGTCGGGCGAGGCCTCTGCGGCCCCGCCGTCCCGGCCGGAACGGGTGAGGTCGAGGGTCAGCGCGTCCGGGCGCTCCTGCACCAGCGGACGGTCGTCGATCAGCTGCAGCACGCGCTCCACGCCGGCCCTGGCCTGCTGGCCGATCGTGATGACCGCGGTGAGCATCCGCACCGGACCCGTCATCTGCGCGACGTAGGCCGAGAAGGCGACGAAGGTGCCGAGCGAGACCCGGCCGTCGACGGCCAGCCAGCCGCCGAAGGCCAGCACCGCGACCTGCGCGAGCGCCGGGATCGCCTGCATCGCCGGGTTGTAGCGGGCGTTGAGCCGGATCGACCGGAGGCGGGCGGCGAACAGGTTGCGGGACGCCAGCTCCAGTTTGTCGAGCTCCTGGGCCTCCTGGCCGAAGCCCTTGACCACCCGGACGCCGCCGATGGCGCCGTCCACCACGCCTGCCACGGCCGCCGCCTCCTGCTGGGCGGCCCAGGTGGCGGGGAACAGCCGCTTGCGGCTGAGGGAGGAGACCCACCACAGCGCGGGCGCCATCACCAGGGCGATCAGGGTGAGCGGCGGGGAGAGCCAGACCATCACGGCCAGCGACATGACGAACATCAGCAGGTAGCCGGTCATCATCGGCAGCATCGAGAGCAGGCCGTTGATCAGCTGGAGGTCCGAGGTCGCGCGCCCGATGACCTGGCCGGTGTCCAGGCGGTCCTGGCGGTGGCCGTCGAGTCGGCCGAGCGAGCGGAAGAGGTCGCTGCGCATGTCGTGCTGGACGTCGAGGGCGAGCTGACCGCCGTAGTAGCGACGGACCTGGGTGCAGCCGAAGACCACGACCGCGGCGAGCAGCAGCACCAGGGCCCAGGGGGCCAGCGAGCGGGTGTGCGTGGTGATGACGTCGTCGATGATCAGCTTGGTGACCAGCGGCACCAGCGAGGTGACGGCCATGCCCACCAGCGAGGCACCGAACGCGAGCAGCACGCTCCGGCGGGAGTGCCAGCAGTAGCCGACCAGTCGGCGCAGCCAGCCGGTCGTCTCCGGGCTCCCGCCGCCCTGCGGGGCCGCGGCGTTCTGCGGGGCCTGGGCGTTCTGCGGGCCCCGACCGGTCTGCGGGCCGGCGCCGGTGTCCTGCCGGCCGGCGCCGGGAACCGGTGGGCCGCTCGGGGACTGCTCCACCGTGGATCCGTGAGTCTCAGGCATATTTAGGGATGCTAACCATTTCGTCGGGTGGCCGCCACGGCGTTCTCCCACCGGGGTGGGGTGGGAGTGGGCCGGGACGGCCCGGATCGTCCGGTCCGGCGGTCTGGCAAACAGCCCGCGCCCTGCGGTGATTCCCGATCGGACCCGCACGGCACGCCGCCCCCGCCTGCCTCCAGGGTCGCGGACGGCCCGGCGGACGCCCAGCGGCCGCGGGCCGGTGGGCGCCGTCCTTTGGACCTAGGACCCGGGCCGGGGGTGCCGGGCGGGGCCGGGGCACGGATCAGGGGCGCGGACCAGGGGTGCGGGTCGGGGTCCGCGGGGCGTGCCGGTGCCGGCCTCAGGCGTCCGGAGCCGCGTCCGGAGCCGCGTCGGCCGCGACGGAGCCGGCCGCCGCGGCGAAGGCGCCGTGGGCCAGGGCGTGCAGCAGGGCGGCCATGCCGTCGCGCTGGAGGCCGACCCGCTCGCCCTGGGCCGGGTTCGGGGCGAGGCTGTGCGGGGTCGAGTTGATCAGTCCGAAGACGGCGTGGACGGCGGCCCGGGCCACCGGCTCGGCGCTCGGGCCCGCCAGCTGCGGATACGCCTGCCGGACCACGTCCACCCAGAGCTCGACGTAGCCGCGCTGGAGGCGGCGGACGCTGCGCCGGTCCTCCTCCTTGAGGTTCAGCAGCTCGCGGTCGTGCAGGGTGATCAGGTCGCGGTCGTCGAGGGCGAACTCGACGTGGCCGCCGATCAGGGCGTCGAGTGCGGCGGCCGGACCGTCACCGCCCCCGGCCCGGCGGCGCCCCTCCTCCAGCAGGCGCTCACTGATGCCGATCAGCAGGTCGGCCAGCATCGCGTCCTTCCCGGCGAAGTGGCGGTAGAGCCCGGGGCCGCTGATGCCGACCGCCTTGCCGATCTCGTCCACGCCCACTCCGAGGAAGCCCCGGGCGGCGAACAGCCGCGCGGCCTCCCGGCGGATCTGGTCGCGGCGTGGGAGCGCGGAGGCTGCGGGGACGTTCGGCATGCTGCCCATCGTAGACAGTAGGGTTATCGGCCGTTAACCTGGGCGCGTAAGTTAACGTTAATTAACGTGTGACTCATGGGCGTACCGCACCCGGCCGCCCACCAGGCGCCGAGGGCAAGGGAGCTCTTGGGAATGGTCATCTCCACCGCCGGCACACCCGCCGGAGTCCAGCTCAGCGCGGCGAACGGCACCGCGGCGCCGTCCGCCGCACCGCCGGGGGCCGCGGCCCCCGCACCCCGGCTCGGCACCTCCGCCGACCCGGGCTCCGCGGCCTACCTGGCCAACACCGAGGCGCACCGGGCCCTCGTCGCCGAGCTGCGCGACAAGCTCGACACGGCCGCCCTCGGCGGCGGCGCCAAGGCCCGCGCCCGGCACACCTCCCGGGGCAAGCTCCTCCCCCGCGACCGGGTGGACACCCTGCTCGACCCGGCCTCGCCCTTCCTGGAGCTGGCCCCGCTGGCCGCCGACGGCATGTACGACGGGGCGGCGCCCGCGGCCGGGGTGATCGCCGGCATCGGCCGGGTCGCCGGACGCGAGGTGGTGGTGGTCGCCAACGACGCCACGGTCAAGGGCGGCACCTACTACCCGATGACGGTGAAGAAGCACCTGCGCGCCCAGGAGGTCGCGCTGGAGAACCGGCTGCCCTGCGTCTACCTGGTGGACTCGGGCGGCGCCTTCCTCCCCATGCAGGACGAGGTCTTCCCGGACCGCGACCACTTCGGCCGGATCTTCTACAACCAGGCCCGGCTCTCCGCCGCGGGCATCCCGCAGATCGCCGCCGTGCTCGGCTCCTGCACGGCCGGCGGCGCGTACGTCCCGGCGATGAGCGACCAGGCCGTGATCGTCCGCAACCAGGGCACCATCTTCCTGGGCGGGCCCCCGCTGGTGAAGGCCGCCACCGGCGAGGTGGTCACCGCCGAGGAGCTGGGCGGCGGCGAGCTCCACTCCCGCACCTCCGGCGTCACGGACCACCTCGCCGAGGACGACGCCCACGCGCTCTCCATCGTCCGCACGATCGTGGCCGGGCTCGGCCCGCGCTCGGCCGCGCCGTGGCCGCTCGCCCCCGTCGAGCCGCCGACCGTCGACCCGGCCGGGCTGTACGGGGCCGTCCCGGTCGACCCGCGCACCCCCTACGACGTGCGCGAGGTGATCGCCCGCCTGGTCGACGGCAGCCGGTTCGCCGAGTTCAAGGCCGAGTACGGATCGACCCTGGTCACCGGCTTCGCCCGGATCCACGGCCACCCCGTCGGCATCGTCGCCAACAACGGCGTGCTGTTCTCCGAGTCGGCCGTCAAGGGCGCCCACTTCATCGAGCTGTGCGACCAGCGCGGCATCCCCCTCCTCTTCCTGCAGAACATCACCGGGTTCATGGTCGGCCGGCAGTACGAGGCGGGCGGCATCGCCAAGCACGGCGCCAAGATGGTCAACGCCGTCGCCTGCACCCGCGTCCCGAAGCTGACGGTGGTGATCGGCGGCTCGTACGGAGCCGGCAACTACTCGATGTGCGGACGGGCCTACTCACCCCGCTTCCTGTGGATGTGGCCGGGCGCCAAGATCTCCGTGATGGGCGGCGAGCAGGCGGCGTCCGTCCTCGCCACCGTCCGCCGCGACCAGCTGGAGGCGCACGGCGAGCAGTGGCCGACCGAGGCGGAGGAGGAGTTCAAGCGCCCCGTCCGCGAGCAGTACGAGCGCCAGGGCAGCGCCTACTACGCCACCGCCCGGCTCTGGGACGACGGCGTGATCGACCCGATGGACACCCGCACCGTCGTCGGCCTCGCGCTCACCGCCTGCGCCAACGCCCCGCTCCCGCAGCCCGGCCCGTACGGCGTCTTCCGGATGTGACCCCGCCCCCGCGGGCTCCGACCCCTCCCGTCCGACCGTGACCCCGCTTCCGCGGGCGTGACCGGGCGGTGCCGACGCACCGCCCGGGCCGGGGCGCCCGCCCCGCCCGCCACCCCCTCTTCGTACGGCCCCCTCGACCCGGAGGAACGCCTCCCATGTTCGACACAGTTCTGGTCGCCAACCGCGGTGAGATCGCCCTACGGGTGATCCGCACCCTGCGGCGGCTCGGCGTGCGCTCGGTCGCCGTGTTCAGCGACGCCGACGCCGACGCCCCGCACGTCCGCGAGGCGGACGTCGCGGTGCGGCTCGGCCCCGCCGACCGCAGCGACAGCTCCGCGGCCGAGACCTACCTGCGCACCGACCAGATCCTCGCCGCCGCCCGCCGCACCGGCGCCCAGGCCGTCCACCCCGGCTACGGCTTCCTCGCCGAGAACGCCGGCTTCGCCCGCGCCTGCGCCGACGCCGGCCTCGTCTTCATCGGACCTCCTCCCGGTGCGGTGGAACTGATGGGCGACAAGATCAACGCCAAGGAGGCCGTCCGCGCCGCCGGCGTCCCGGTGGTCCCCGGCAGCGAGGCCACCGCGCCCACCGACGACGAGCTCGTCGCCGCCGCCGACGGGATCGGCTACCCCGTCCTGCTCAAGCCGTCCGCCGGCGGCGGCGGCAAGGGCATGCGCCTGGTGCGGGACCCCGCCGACCTGCCCACCGAGATCGCCGCCGCCCGCCGCGTCGCCCGGACGGCCTTCGGTGACGACACCCTGCTGCTGGAGCGCTGGGTCGACCGGCCGCGCCACATCGAGGTGCAGGTGCTGGCCGACGCCCACGGCACCACCGTCCACCTCGGCGAGCGCGAGTGCAGCCTCCAGCGCCGCCACCAGAAGCTGATCGAAGAGGCTCCCTCCGTCCTGCTCAACGCCGAGACGCGTGCCGCGATGGGCGCTGCGGCCGTCCGCGCCGCGGAGTCCTGCGGCTACACCGGGGCCGGCACCGTGGAGTTCATCGTCCCCGGCATCGACCCGGCCGACCCCGCCTCCGCCGCCACCGACGGGGTGCGGGACTTCTTCTTCATGGAGATGAACACCCGTCTCCAGGTGGAACACCCCGTCACCGAGCTCGCCGTCGCCGTCGGCGAGGACGCGGCCCGACTCGACCTGGTCGAGTGGCAGCTGCGGATCGCCGCCGGAGAGCGGCTCTCCTTCGGTCAGTCCGACGTCTCCTTCCTGGGCCACGCCATCGAGGCCCGGATCTGCGCCGAGGACCCGGAGCGGGACTTCCTGCCCACCGGCGGCCGCATCCTCGTCCTGGACGAGCCCCGCGGCGAGGGCGTCCGCGTCGACTCCGGGGTCGCCCCCGGATCCGTCGTCACCAGCGCCTACGACCCCATGCTCGCCAAGGTCATCGCGTACGGGCCCGACCGCCCGACCGCGCTGCGCCGGCTGCGCGCCGCGCTGGCCGACACCCGGATCCTGGGCGTCACCACCAACACGGGCTTCCTGCGCCGACTGCTCGCCCACCCCGACGTCGCCGCCGGCCGACTGGACACCGGACTGGTGGAGCAGACGGCCCGGCAGCAGCCCGGACTGCTCGCCTCGCCGTACTCGCCGGCGAACGCGGCCGACCCCGGGCACCCGGCCGAGGAGGCCGGCACCGGCGACGGCACGGGGGCGACCGGCCCGCTCCCCTCCGGCGCTCCGACATCCGCCCACCTCCTCTACTACGCGGCCGCGCTGGCGCGGCACCTCGACCTCACCCCCGCCGCCGACCCCGGCGGCTGGACCGACCCGTTCTCCCTCCCCTCCGGCTGGCGCCTGGGCGGCACCCCCGCCTGGACCACCCACCGACTCCGCACCCCCGGCCAGGACCCGGTGTCGGTGTGCATCCGTCCGATCACTGCGGGCAACGTAGCCGATGCCACTGACAATCCCGCCGAGGTCACCCGCGAGGTGGAGCTCCGGCTCGACGCCGGCCCCGTCCACCGCGCCCGCGCGACCCTGACCGGCGACCGGCTGCACCTGACCGTCGACGGCCTGCGGACCGCGTTCGCGCTGGCCGTCGACGCCTCCCCCGGCCTCGCCGCCGGTCCGGTGACCTGGCTCGGTGCGGAGGGCGACGCCTGGCCGCTGCACCCGCACGACCCGGTCGCCGAGAACGCCGCCGGGGCCGCCGCCCACCACGGCGCCCTGACCGCCCCGATGCCCGGGACCGTCACCGTCGTCAAGACCACGGCGGGCGAGACGGTCCGCAAGGGCCAGCCCCTGCTCGTGCTGGAGGCCATGAAGATGGAACACGTGATCGCCGCCCCGCACGACGGCGTGGTGGCCGACCTCCGGGTCGCCGCCGGCGCCACCGTCGCGATGGAGGACCTGCTGGTCGTGGTCGCCCCGGCCGAGGACGACGCCGACGGCCGGGACGCCGACGGGCAGGCCGCCCCCGCGCCCGCCGGGGTGCGGTCGTGACCGCCCCCGGCCGCGAGCCCGACGCGCTCGACCTGGGGCTGCCCGACCCCGTCCGCGCCCCCGGCCTGCCCGAGGAGGTCCGGATCCACGAGGTCGGACCGCGCGACGGACTGCAGAACGAGGGCACCCTGGTGCCCGTCGAGGTCAAGGCGGAGTTCATCGCCCGGCTCGCGGCCGCCGGGCTGCGCACCGTCGAGGCCACCAGCTTCGTGCACCCGAAGTGGGTGCCGCAGCTGGCCGACGCCGAGGAGCTGGTGCCCCGGCTGGCCGGCCTGCCCGGGCGCCACCCCGGCCTGCGGCTGCCCGTCCTGGTGCCCAACGAGCGCGGGCTGGACCGCGCGCTCGCCCACCACGCCGCCGACATCGCCGTGTTCGCCAGCGCCACCGAGACCTTCGCCCGCCGCAACCTCAACCGCTCGGCGGACGAGGCCATGGCGATGTTCCGCCCCGTCGTGGCACGGGCCGCCGAGGCCGGCGTGGCCGTCCGCGGCTACCTCTCGATGTGCTTCGGCGACCCGTGGGAGGGCCCCGTCCCGGTCGACCAGGTGGTCCGCTTCGGGGTGCAGCTGCTGGAGATGGGCTGCGCCGAGCTGAGCCTCGGCGACACCATCGGCGTGGCCACCCCGGGGCAGGTCGGCGCCCTGCTGGCCGGCTTCGCCCGCGCCGGGGTGCCGGTCGGGCGGCTCGCCGTGCACTTCCACGACACCTACGGCCAGGCCCTCAGCAACACCCTGGCGGCACTGCGCGAGGGCGTCACCACGGTGGACGCCTCGGCCGGCGGACTGGGCGGCTGCCCGTACGCCAAGAGCGCCACCGGCAACCTGGCCACCGAGGACCTGGTGTGGATGCTGCACGGGCTCGGCGTCCGGACCGGCGTCGACCTGCGCGCGCTGGTCGCCACCAGCGGCTGGATGGCCGAGCGGCTCGGCCGGCCCAGCCCCTCCCGCACCGTCCAGGCGCTGCTCGGCGCCGCCCGGGGCTGACCCGCCCCCCGCCCGGGGCCGGCCGCGCGGCCACCCGACCGCCGGCCGGCCCCGGTTCCCCGCTCGTCACCCAATCCCACCGTGCGACCGTCACACCGTCCGACGGACGCCGGTCGTCCCGCTCACGCCCGCGGCCACCCCGGCCGGGCCCCAGGAGGATCACCGTGTTCGACCACCGACTCAGCAGCGAGTACGAGGAACTGCGGCGCACCGTCGCCGAGTTCGCCCAGGACGTGGTGGCGCCGAAGATCGGCGAGTTCTACGAGCGGGAGGAGTTCCCCTACGAGATCGTCCGCGAGATGGGGCGGATGGGCCTGTTCGGCCTGCCGTTCCCCGAGGAGCACGGCGGCATGGGCGGCGACTACTTCGCGCTCGGCATCGCCCTGGAGGAGCTCGCCCGGGTCGACTCCTCGGTGGCGATCACCCTGGAGGCGGCCGTCTCGCTCGGCGCGATGCCGATCCACCGCTTCGGGACGGAGGAGCAGAAGCGCGAGTGGCTGCCCCGCCTGACCTCGGGCGAACTCCTCGGCGCCTTCGGCCTGACCGAGCCCGAGGGCGGCTCGGACGCCGGCGCGACCCGCACCACGGCGCGCTACGACGAGACCACCGACGAGTGGGTCATCAACGGCACCAAGTGCTTCATCACCAACTCCGGGACGGACATCACCGGTCTGGTCACCGTCACCGCGCTCACCGAACCGATCGCTCGTTCGAGTGAAGAAGGCGAATTCGGCTCGCCCACCCGCGAGATCTCCTCCATCATCGTGCCCACCGGGACCCCGGGGTTCCAGGTGTCCAAGAAGTACTCGAAGGTCGGGTGGAACGCATCCGACACCCGCGAACTGTCCTTCACCGACTGCCGCGTCCCCGCGGCCAACCTGCTGGGCGAGCGTGGCCGAGGCTACGCCCAGTTCCTGCGGATCCTCGACGAGGGCCGCATCGCGATCGCCGCCCTGGCCACCGGCCTGGCCCAGGGATGCGTCGACGAGTCCGTCAAGTACGCCGGCACCCGCCGGGCCTTCGGTCGCCCGATCGGTGCCAACCAGGCCATCCAGTTCAAGCTCGCCGACATGGAGCTGCGCGCCCACACCTCCCGCCTGGCCTGGCGGGACGCCGCCTCCCGGCTGCTGCACGGCGAACCCTTCAAGAAGGAGGCCGCGATCGCGAAGCTGTACTCGTCCGAGGCCGCCGTCGACAACGCCCGCGAGGCGACCCAGATCCACGGCGGGTACGGCTTCATGAACGAGTTCCCGGTCGCCCGGTTCTGGCGCGACTGCAAGATCCTGGAGATCGGGGAGGGCACGTCGGAGGTCCAGCGGATGCTCATCGCGCGGGAGATCGGCGCCACGTTCTGAGCCGGTCCCACCGGAACGACACCCCCCTCCTCACACGGCGTTGAGGAGCGGCCGGCACCACGAAGCCGGCGGCATCGCGAGGCCGCCGGCGCGGGGAGCGCCGGGCCGGGCGCCGTGAGAGGGCGTCAGGGGATCACGATCACCGGACGGTTGGCCCGCCGGGCCAGCCGTCCGGAGACGGAGCCGAAGAGCTTGCCGAGCAGGCCGTGCGTCGTGCCGACGACGATCGCGTCGGCGGCGTACTCACGGCCGACCTCCTCGATCTCGTGGCAGATGTCGCCGCCCCGCTCGATCAGGATCCACGGCACGCCGGCGAGGAAGTCCGCACAGGCGAGCTCCAGACCCAGGACCTCGGTCCGGTGGTCGGGGAGGTCGACGAAGACGGGAGGTTCACACCCCGCCCACACCGTGGCGGGCAGGCGGTTGGCGACGTGCACGATCACCAGGCCGCACTGCGAGCGACGTGCCATGCCCACCGCGTAGGCGAGCGCGCGCTCGCTCGACAGGGAGCCGTCGAAGCCGACGACCACGCCGTGCTGGAAGACCGGGTCGAGGGGGCGCGCGGGCGCGTCCTGGGCCGTGGGCTCGACGTACGCACCGGACGGGTCGGACGCCTTCGGACGCTCGGCGCCCGGGCCGAGGCGGCCCGTCACCGGGGGCTCCGGAGAGCCTGCCGGACGCTCGCCACGGCGCTGCCGCGGGCCGGACCGGCCGCGGCGGACGATGCCGCCCCGCCGGGCGGCGTCGCGCAGTGCGCGTACGAGGCCCGGGCCGCCGGTACGACCGTCGGCGGACGCGTCGGCGTGCCCGTTGCCGCGGGCTTCGGCGTGCCCGTCGGCCGGGTCGTGGCCGGCAGCGGGCGGAATGCGGCCCCCGGGCGCAGGAACGCGCTCTGCCGGGGCCGGAACGCGGTCCGCGGGGCCCGGGCCGTCGGCTGCGGGGCCGTGGCCGTCCCCGGTCGCTGCGCCCGCGCTGCGGGGCGCGTCCGGTTCCAGCGGTCGGGAGGACTCAAAACCAGCCATGGCTCACGGCTCTTCGAGGGAGAGGGGCCGACAGGAGAGGACAACGCTGCCCGGGCAGCAGGCCCGCCCACGGCATGACGTCGGTCTGCGCCGCGCAGCACCGTATGTGACCTGTTCCTTTCAGAGTACGACGGGCGGGAGTCCCAGCCCAGCGGTGAAGCCTCGGAGCGCCTTTGTTCCCGCAAAAGGAGGATGCGCCCGCCGACGGCAGTGCGCCCCGCCCGCCGGCGACGCGCCCCTCCGGAAAGGAGGTTCCCTGGAGCTTGACTGAGCGGACCGGGTGACGCAACAGGCCCACCGGACACCGTGACCGGACTGTCATGGATCGGCGACGATCCGTTGCGACATGTCGCCAACCGTCACGCCCCACCGGTCCCACCAGCCCCGACGGGCCCGCCCCGCCCCGTCCGCCACCCGGGCCGGGATGCCGATTCAGCCAGTGTGCACGGCTTCACGACGCGCTCTGGCATTTGCCAGGTGCATAGGCACGGCCGCTGGCACCATGCGACACATGCCCCTGCTCCTGTTCGACCTCGACAACACGCTGCTCCCCAGGGACGCCGCTTTCCGGGCCTGGGCTCAGGATTTTCTGTCCGAACGAGACCTACCGCCCGGAGACGTCGACTGGTTCGTCACCCTGGACGGTGGCGGCTACGTACCGCGCAGCACCGTACTGTCCGCCGTCCGGCGCCGCTACGGCCTGGACGTCTCCGCCGAGTTCCTGCTCGCCCACTACCGGCGCGGCATCAACTCGCACATCCACTGCCCGTCCGGTCACATCGACGCGCTGCGGACGGCGCGGGCGGCCGGGTGGACGCTGGGCATCGTGAGCAACGGCGGCACGCGGCCGCAGCTGGAGAAGATCCGGCGGACCGGACTGGGGCCGATGGTCGACGGCTGGGTCATCTCCGAGGAGGCGGACTGCGTCAAGCCCGATCCGCTGATCTTCGAGATCGCCGCCCAGCGGTGCGGTGTCGCGCCGACCGGCGACTGGGCGTCGCACTCCTGGATGGTCGGGGACCACGCCCCCGCGGACATCGCCGGTGCCGAACTGACCGGCCTGCGCAGCGTCTGGCTGCACCACGGCCGCCCCTGGGCCGAGACCGGCTACCGGCCGACGCTGAAGGCGGCCGGTCTGCCGGAGGCGGTCGGCCAGGTGCTCGCGGCGCGCAACGCGCCCTCGCCGCGGCCGGGCATCCGGGCGGGCGGTCCGGTGCGGCGCCGGGCGGCCGGAGCGGCGGTGCGCACGACGGCGCTCCTCGGCGCTCGGCCCGGCGCACACCCGGCGACGACCGCCCCGGCGAGCCCGTTTGCGCCTGTTGCCGTGGGTGGCGGGACGGCCGGTGCTTCCGGTGCGCCAGTGGGGCCGTCGGATGTCCGAAACCGCACCGGCGAGCTTGCCCTGCTCACCGAGAGCCCTTCGGAGGGCCTCGCCGGCTCAGCCCAGGGCACCGCTCCGGGGGCGGACGGCCGCCGCGCGACCACCGGCGCCCGCCCAACACCCCTGCGAGGGAGGCCCGATGGGGTGGCCGGGCCCGGACCGACCGCCTTCGTCGCGGCCCCGGCCGCGGCCGCCCCGTAGCGCCTCCGCGCGCCCACCGCCGGCAGCCCACCCACCCGCTGCCGGCCGTCCGTCCGTCCGCGCACCGCCAGCCGTCCGTCCGGTCACCGTCGAAGGCCTGCAACCGGCCGGCGGCCCGTCCACCCCGGCCCTCAGGAGTCGGCCGGGGTGCGGATCCACCAGCTGGTCCGGGCCTGTTCGGTGAACCCGAGCCGGCGGTAGAGCGGTTCGCCGAGCGACGTCGCCACGAGGCTCGCCGGGCGGTCGGGGTGCGCGTGGGCGAGGGCGGTCCGCAGCACGGCGCCGGCCACGCCCCGACCGCGGTGCGCGGGCAGCGTGGCCACCCAGTAGACGCCCGTGACCCGCCCGTCGTCGTAGGTCAGGCAGGCTCCCGCCACGGCGGCGTCGACCCGGCCCAGCCAGGCCCGGCACCCCGCGTCGCCCAGGAGGTTCTCCGGGAGGGCCCCGCCACGGGTCCAGGGCTGCCGGGCCGGCAGCGGGAAGCCGTCCACGACGGCGCGCTCGACCAGCGCGAACGTGTCGCCGTCCAGTGCCTCATCGACCGTCAGGACGCCACCGCCGCGCGCCTCCGCGCGGGCGGGGAGGGCGGCGGAGGCGCCCTCGACCGGGCCCGGCTCACGGGTCATCACCGGCATGGCGGGCATCCTGGCGGCCCCGAGGCCGGTCAGGTCGAGCCCGCCGTACGGGTCCTCCACGGTGAACCGGACGGCCTCCCACTCCTCGATGAGCTCGGCCAACTCCGCTTCCAGGGGCTTCGGTTCGGCGTACCGGCGGGTCACCAGGAGGCGGGGCGGGTCATCGGGGGTGCGGGCGCAGCGGACCGCCGTCCAGTCGGGGCGGATACGGTACCGCCAGCCGTGCGCGCGGGCTTGGGCGAGCCAGAAGGCGGCGGCGTTGTCGTTGGCCTGTTCGAGCCGGCTGAGGGTGTTCACAGCAGGACGGTAACCCGGCGTCCCGGCCCCGGCCGGGCCGTCGCCGCCTTGGCCGGATGAGGCCTGGGAGGCGCACGGAGGAGTTGCGTGCGCCCTCTTGTGCACCGGCTATTTTCGGTCAATTTCGGGCCGGTCCCTCCCGCTTGGGCAAATCCGCAGCCCAGACCCGCCGGCCGGGTGCGCGGAACCCGGGCACCCCGGGAGCGGCCCCTCGACAACCAGCCACCGTTGCACGGGCCCTCTTCCCAGAAGGGTCGACGGGTGCCACGCTTCGTGATCGAATGCATCACGCCAAATTGCCATGTCGACATAGCGTCGGATGGTGAACTTGTCACAACGGCAACGGTCCACCCGATAGATTTCGATCTTGGCGAGCAGTGCCGCACCACCCACACCACACCACCGAGGGGGCTTGAGCGCCTTGAGCAGGGTGAGCAGGAGCGACGCGGGTCCTGACAGCGGCCAGGCGGTGGCCGGTATCGCGGCCAGGTCCGCGAGAAGCACTGGCACCTCCGCGATCGCCGCCGGCACCCGCATCTCCGGCGCCCCGGGCGCAGCCCACCACCTCTCGTACTCCTCGGCGCCGGGGCCCGGCACCGCGACCGGCCCCTCCTCGGCGCCCGCGGAGCACGGCGGCCTCCACGCGGGCACCCCGCACGCAGGACTCCTGCACGGCGGAGCACCGCACGGCGGGCCGCTCGCGAGCCGAGGGGCCGTCAACCCCGCCCAGGCCTACGGCGCCGACCACTCCGGCCACCCCGCCCAGGTCGGCTACCCCGCGCAGGCCGGCTACCCAGGGCTGAACGGCGGGCCCGGCGCGAACGGCTCCCCCGCCGGCCCGCTCGGGACCCTCGCCCTCGGAGCCGCACCGGGCCACGGCCAGACCGGCCACGGCGGTCCCGGCCCGAACGGCTCCCCCACTCCGATGACCGGCTCCGCCCCCCGCAAGCTCTCCGGCCGGCGCCGCCGGGAGACCGTCGCGGTGCTGATCTTCGGCGGGGCCCCGATCTTCGAGAGCTCGATCCCGCTCTCCGTCTTCGGCGTCGACCGCCAGGACGCCGGGGTGCCGCGCTACCGCCTGCTGGTGTGCGCCGGCGAGGAGGGCCCGCTCGCCACCACCGGCGGTCTCACCCTCTCCGCGCCCTACGGACTGGAGGCGCTCGCCCGCGCCGGCACCATCGTCGTGCCGGCCTGGCGTTCGATCTCGCAGCCCCCGCCCGTCGAGGCGATCACCGCCCTGCGCAAGGCCCACCACGAGGGCGCGCGGATCATCGGACTCTGCACCGGCGCCTTCGTGCTCGCCGCCGCCGGCCTGCTCGACGGCCGCCCGGCGACCACCCACTGGATGTACGCGCCGACGCTGGCCAAGCGCTACCCGCGGGTCCACGTCGACCCGCGCGAGCTGTTCGTCGACGACGGCGACGTGCTCACCTCGGCCGGTACCGCCGCCGGCATCGACCTGTGCCTGCACGTGGTCCGCAGCGACCACGGCGCCGAGGCCGCCAACGCGCTGGCCCGCCGCCTGGTGGTGCCGAGCCGCCGCAGCGGTGGCGGACAGGCCCAGTACATCGACCAGTCATTACCGGAGGAGATCGGCAACGACCCCCTGGCCGAGGTGGTCACCTGGGCGCTCGAGAACCTCAACCAGCAGTTCGACGTCGAGGTCCTGGCGGCGCGCGCCTACATGAGCCGACGCACCTTCGACCGCCGGTTCCGCACGCTCACCGGCAGTGCGCCGCTGCAGTGGCTGATCACCCAGCGGGTGCTCCAGGCGCAGCGGCTGCTGGAGACCTCGGAGCTGTCGGTGGACGACGTCGCGCGCCGGTGCGGGTTCCGTTCGCCGGTGGCGCTGCGCGGGCACTTCCGCCGCCAGCTCGGGGTCTCCCCTGCCGCGTACCGGACCAGCTACCGGGCCCGCCGCCCCGGTCCGGCGTCCGCCCTGCCGGGTGGAGCGCAGGGCGGCGACCTCCGACTGCCCGGCGCCCTGCCGCACGCGGCCGCGGCCGCCGCGGCGGGCGGGGCCCTGTTCGGCGGCGCGCACGGCGGGCAACCGGGGCAGCCGTTCCCGGGCGGCCCCGGGTCGCCGGTGCCGGTCGGCCCGCACGGCCAGCCCGTGCCGCACGGCGCGCAGCCGGTCGGCCCCGGTCAGCTGGGCCCGCACGGCCAGCCCGGTCCGTTCGGTCCGGGGCAGGCCGGGACGCCGGCCGCCCAGGCCTTCCACGCCCGGGCCGGACAGCCGTACCCGTACCAGCAGGCCGCACAGCCCCCGCACCCCGGGCAGCAGGGTGCGGGGCGCGGTCCGGCGCGGCCTCCGATGGTGCCGCCGCAGGCCGGGCCCGGGGCCGGGGCGGGGCGTCCGCCGCGCACCGCCGAGCACGCGGCCGCGGAGGACGGACTCCCCCAGCCGGGGGCGCGCGGTCAGGGCCAGGGGCACCGGAGCGCGGTCGAGCGGCCCGCGGACGACGCAGGCGCGACCGGGGCGGGCCAGGCCGGCCGCGGTCACGCCACCGGCGGCGGCCGGGTGCCTGCGCCCGCCCCCGCCGGGCAGCCGGCGGCCGGGGCGGGCGAGCTCCGGGGCCGGCAGGCGCGGGCGCCGCAGGTCCGTCCGCAGGCCGGCCGGACGGGTGCCGAGGGCGCCCGGACGGCTCGTGAGGCGCGCCCGGCCCGGGAGGGCCACGCGGTCCGCACCGGCCGGGACGGCGAGCGCCCGGAGGGCCACGGCCCGCACGCCGGCGCGGAGGAGCACCAGGCCGAGGGCTGCGCCCCGGAGCCCCGGTCGGCGCCACCGGTCCCCGCGGCGCGTGATCGCGCCGTAGGGTGAGCTGCGTGAATGACCGTTTGGTATGGATCGACTGTGAGATGACCGGCCTCGACCTCGACCAGGACGCCCTGGTCGAGGTCGCGGCGCTGGTGACGGACTCCGAGCTGAACATCCTCGGCGAGGGCGTGGACGTCGTCATCCGCCCGCCGGCGGAGGCGCTGGCGAACATGCCCGAGGTGGTGCGCGCCATGCACACCTCCTCCGGCCTGCTGGAGGAGCTGGAGCACGGCGTGACGCTGGCCGAGGCCGAGGAGCGGGTGCTCGCGTACATCCGCGAGCACGTGCCGGAGGCCGGCCGGACGCCGCTGTGCGGGAACTCGGTGGCCACCGACCGCGGCTTCCTGGCCCGGGACATGCCGGCGCTGGAGAAGCACCTGCACTACCGGATCGTGGACGTCTCCTCGATCAAGGAGCTGGCCCGCCGCTGGTACCCGAAGGCCTACTACAACAGCCCGCAGAAGGGCGGGAACCACCGGGCGCTCGCCGACATCCGCGAGAGCATCGACGAACTGCGCTACTACCGGGAGGCGGTGTTCGTCCCGCAGCCCGGCCCGGACACCGACACCGCGCGTGCCATCGCCGAGAAGTACCAGGCTCCGACGGCCTGACCGGCGGACCGTCCCCGGTGGCGGGGCCCCGGCCGACCCGGACCCGCCACCGACGGCCGCCACCCGACCCCGCCGCCGCGGGCCCGCAGGGGTGCGCGGAGTGCCCGCGTCCGCCCGAACGAAACCCTGGCGCGAGCACCCTCTCGGATCCTGTAGAGTTCTTCCTGTCGGAACGGGAACGCGAGAGCGGGAACGGACCGGACAGATGGTGGGTGTAGCTCAGTTGGTAGAGCACCTGGTTGTGGTCCAGGTGGCCGCGGGTTCGAGTCCCGTCACTCACCCCAGAGCCCGAGGGGCCGATCTCTTCAAGAGGTCGGCCCCTCGGGCGTTTTCGCGTTCCCTCAGTTCTCCCCGGCGGTTCGGGTTTTCCCGGCGCAGACCTGCCGCCAGAAGCTACCGACAAGTAACATTGCCGCCATGACGACTCCTTCGATCGGCCAGCTGCTCGACTCCACCGTGCCGATGGCGCACACCCTCAAGCTCGAGTACCTGGAGACCACCCCGGAGCGCGCGGTGCTCCGGCTGCCCGACCAGCCCGCGTACCACAACCACGTCGGCGGCCCGCACGCCGGCGCGATGTTCACCCTCGCCGAGTCCGCCAGCGGCTGCATCGTGCTCGCCGCCTTCGGCGACCAGCTCTCCCGGGCCGTGCCGCTCGCCGTGAACGCCGAGATCGCCTACAAGAAGCTCGCCATGGGCGAGGTCACCGCCACCGCCCTGCTCGGCCGCCCGGCCGCCGAGGTCGTCGCCGAGCTGGACGCCGGCGGCCGCCCCGAGTTCCCGGTCACCGTCGAGATCACCCGCGCCGACGGCGCCGTCACCGGTGTGATGACGGTCACCTGGACCCTGCGCCCCAACTCCTGACCACCCCGCGGCCGGTGGCCCCGGGGGTCCGACCCCCCGGGCCACTCGCGCGATGACCGTCCGTGACGGCCGGCGTGACCTCACGCCCCGTCCGCTCGTTCTCGACTCACGTGCGAGCCAACCACGCGACCAGGCCCCAGGAGCCCGCCCCCCGCGGCGTCACCGGAGCGCGGCGCGCGATCCGACGGTGGCTGCCGCACCCCCGCGCGGTCGCGGCCGGCGGCGCGCTCCTCGCCCAGCTCTGGGGGATCGGCGCACCCGGAGCGTACGCGGCCTCCGCCGAACCCCCGCCGGAGGGGACCCGGCCCGCCGTCCGACGGACCGCGCCGCACGACGGCGGCGCGCACGGCGGACCGGCCCCGCGCGGGGCGCCCCGGAGCCGCCCCGCCACCGGCGGATCCCCGCCCGACGGGACATCAGCCGGACCGCCCCCCGAGGCCGGGCACCAACCGGGCGGGGAGACCGCCCGGCCCTCCGGGCCCGTCGGCGAACCGCCCGGCACCGGACTCGCCGGGACCACCGGCGCCGTCGGCGGCCTCCTCCAGGACCGGATCCGGGCCGGCGGGCTCCCCCTCCCCGGCCAACGGGCCGCCGTCCCCGACGCTTTCGCGATCGCCTCCGGCCTGCTCGACACCGCCCCCGCGCAGGGCCGCCGCGTCGAGGCCCGCGCGCCCCGCGAGGGCGAACCGTCCGCACCGCCCACCGCCGCCCGGCCCGGCAGCGGCCCCGGCCGCACCGCGGCCACCGCCCACGCGCCCCACCAGCCCCGGGCGGCCGCCACGCCCCCGCCCGCCCGGGAGACCGTCGCCCCGGACCCGCGGAGCACGGCCGACCGGGGCGTCGCCGGCACCGCCACCGCCGCGCCGGTGAGCACCGTCACGCCTGACGGTCCGGCCGCGCCGATCGCCCTCGCCGAGACCGCCCCGGTCACGGCCGTCGGCGACGACTCCGCCACGGTGACCGCCGTCCTCGCCCCGATCGCCGCCGGACTGCTGCTGACCGGCGCGGCCATGTGCAAGCACCGCGGCCTGCCGCGCGGACACTGACGGGCCCGGCCCGGGAGGACGGCAACGGGCCCACCCGCCGGAGGCGCGGCGGGAGTTCGCACGCGAGCCGGACCGGACGGCGGCCGGACGGCAGGCCGGTCAGGCCCGGTCAGGTCGGGTCGGGGCGGGCCAGGTCAGGTCGGGCCCGTCAGGGTGGCGCCCAGGCGGACGGGACGGCCGGACCGGTCAGCGGAAGACGCCCGGCGGCGGGGCCGGCGAAGGGGCGGCGGTGGCGTCGGTGGCCGGGACGGCGCCGGCCGTGAAGTCGGTGAGCCCGGGCCCGTGTTCGACCCGGCCGAGCGCCGCGTCGGAGGCGACCCGGCGGGTGAGGTCGGCCAGCGGCAGCGGGTCGTGGCCGGCCGCGAGGACGAGGTTGCCGAAGCGCTTGCCGCGCAGCACGGCCGGGTCGGCGATCAGGCACAGCTCGGGGAAGACGGCACCGAGGGTGGCCACCTGGGAGCGGGCGAAGCGCAGGGCCGAGCCGTCGGCGATGTTCGCCGCGTACCGCCCGCCGGGGGCGAGGGCGCGGGCGGCGAGGGCGGTGAACTCGACGGTCGTGCAGTGGGCCGGGGTGCGGGCGCCGGAGAAGACGTCCGTGATGACCAGGTCGACGCTGCCCTCGGGGGTGCGCTCCAGCACGCTGCGGGCGTCGGCGCCGCGCACCTTGATCTGCCAGCCGCGCTCCAACGGGAGTTCCGTGCGGACGAGTTCGGTGAGCGCGGTGTCGATCTCGGCGACCTGCTGGCGGGAGCGGGGCCGGGTGGCGGCGACGTAGCGGGCCAGGGTGAGGGCGCCGCCGCCGAGGTGCAGGACGGTGAGCGGTCGGCCCGGCGGGGCGGCCAGGTCGATCAGGTGGCCGAGCCGGCGCTGGTACTCGAAGCCCAGGTGGGTGGGGTCGGCGAGGTCGACCAGGGACTGCGGGGCGCCGTCGATCAGCAGCGACCAGGCGTCGGGCCGGTCGCGGTCGGGGCGCAGCTCGGCGAGGCCGGAGCCGACGGGGCGGGTGAGCGGGCCCTGGGCGTGGGTGCGGCCGCCGGGGCCGGTGGCGGCCGGTCCGGTGTCGCGCTCGGTGTCGCGGCCCGTGCCGCGGGCGGCTCTGCTTCGTCCCATGCTGGCCATTATCGCCGCCGGACGGGGCGGCGTCACAGGCCGGTCGTCACAGGTCAGGGGCGTCGAGGGGCGTACCGGGTGGATCCGGCCGGAGGGGCGGGTCGGGCTCGCGGGCCCGGCGGGATCCGCACGGCACGCACGCTAGAACGGGCCGAGTCCGCCGGCGGTGAGCGTGCAGGCGGCCTCGCACAGGGCGGAACGGAGCACCCAGGCGTCGGTGGGGCGCGCGACGCCGGCCGGGGGGATCACCCAGCGCGGGTCGGTGGCGCCGGGCAGCAGGGCGCCGGCCGTGCAGGAGCTGCCGGGCAGGTGCCAGGTGTCGCAGGTGCCGGCGGGGACGAGGAAGACGACGGTGCTGCCGTTGCGACTCTGCAGGACGGCGCCGCAGGCACGGCGCAGGCGCAGGATGTCGACCGCCTCCAGGCCGTGCCGCAGCGCGACGGTCACGGTGTCGTAGGAGGTGGCGGGGGTGTCCTCGGCGGCTCCGGTGCGGTTCCGCGCGCCGCAGGGGGCCCGGCCGCCCTCGACCGGCCCGCGACCGGGGATCCGTTCGTCGGCGGGTTCGGGGAGCAGGGCGGGGGCGGCGCCGGCGAGCGCCCCTCCGACGACGGGTCGGTACTGCGGCAGTCCGGTGGCCATCATGGGCCCTCCTGTACCTCGTCGGGTCGGAAGCCGCCGCCGTCCGGGAGGTGGGGGCCGCGGGGCGGGCGACGGGCCGGGGCGGGGCCCGGGCTTCCACGTATCAGGACAACGCGGTGGACGCCCGGCAGGCCACGGGGCGCCTTACAGCAAGCCATGGCATTTCATGGCGGATACCCGCAACAAAGCCCGGTATGTACCGGATTGACAGCACATCTCCCGTGAACCCGCCGTGGTCGACCGGTCACGCCCGGTACTGTCGGCGGCATGGCAGCCACCCCACCGGCCGAGCCGAACCGCCCGTCCCCCAACTCCGTGATGCGCGCGCTGCGCGGCGATCGCTCTCCCGGCGAGTTCGCCACGGCGGTGCGCCGGGCCGCCCGCGAGATCGGCGAGCACGTGTCCTGCGACGCGCGCTACGTCGGGCGGGTCGAGTCCGGTGAGATCCGCTGTCCCAACTACGCCTACGAGCGGGTGTTCCGGCACATGTGGCCGGACCGCACGCTCACCGACCTCGGCTTCTCCCCCCGCACCGCCGTCCGGGGCCGCACGGCGACCCCCGGCGGCCTGCGGGCCGAACCCCCCACGTGCCACCCCCCGTTCCCGCCCCTGCCCGCCCCGCGCTCACCGCTCTCCACCCAACTCCCGTACGCTGCCTCGCCGTACGCGGATCCAACCGCTCCGGACGGGCCCCCGTGGCCGGGGGCCGGCGCGGTGCCCCGGGGGTCCGACGGATCGCCCTATCTCGACGAGGAGAACGACGACGTGCGTCGCCGTACGTTCCTGGCCGGCGGCTCGACCGCGCTGGCCGCCGTGATCGGCATCGAGCGGCCGGCCGCGGCCGCCGCCGGCCGCGCCACCGCTGCCGGCGGCCCCGCCACCGACCCCGCCGTGCCGCGACTGTTCGACCCCGGACCCGGCCCCCTGGTGCCGGGCCGCCCGGGACCGGTGCCGCCGCTGCGCAAGGTCGGCGTCGCCGAGGTGCTCGGCGTCGAACAGGCCGTCCGGGACATCCGGCTGGCCGACGACGCGCACGGCGGCGACACCCTGTTCGGACGCGCCGGGCAATCGCTGCGCACCGCCTACGTGCTGCTCAACGAGGGTGAGTACAGCGCGGAGACCGAACGCAGGCTCCAGGCCGGGGCCGGCGAACTCGCCATCTCGGTGGGCTGGTTGGCCCACGACTCGAACCGGCTCGCGGACGCCCGCTCGCTCTACGCGGAAGCGCTCGCCACCGCCCGGATGGCCGGCGACGCCGCCCTGGAGGCGCACGTCTTCTGCAACAGCGCCTTCCTCGCCCGCGACGCCGGCCGGCCCCGCGAGGCGCTGCGCGCCGCCCAGGCCGGCCAGGTCGCCGCCCGCCGGCTCGGCTCCGACCGGCTGCTCGCCCTGCTGGCCATGCGCGAGGCCGGCGGCTGGGCCGTGCTGCAGGACCGCACCGCCTGCGAACGCGCCCTCACCCGGGCCCGCACGCTCTTCGACCACGGCCCCGTCGACGCCGACCCGGAGTGGATGTCCTTCTTCGGCGAGGCGGAGCTCGCCGGTCTGCAGTCGCAGTGCTGGTCGGCGCTCGGCGACTGGGACCGCGCCAGCGAGCAGGCCGCGCTGGCCATAGCGCTTCAGGAGCCGCACTTCGTGCGCAACCGGGTCCTCTACACCGCCGAACTCGCCCACGACCGGCTCGGCCGGGGCGACCTGGTGGGCGCGGCGCACCACGGCTCGGCCGCCGTGGCGCTGTTCGGCGAGGTCCGTTCGGCGCGGATCCGCGGCATGCTGGCGGACACCGCCGGACGGCTGCGCGGCCACGCCGCCGTGCCCGAGGTGCGCCGCTTCCTGGTCCGGTACGACCGGGCGGCGGCCGCCTGAGGCACGGCGGTCAACGGCGCGTCGGTGGGCGAAGCGTCGGTGGGCGGTGCGCCAGTGGGCGGCGCGCCGTGAACGACGCGTCAGTGGGCGGCGCCCGTCTCCTCCAGGTGGGAGAGGTCGTTCCAGACCTCGACGGCCGGGGCGCCGTACTCCCAGGACAGCACGCAGAGCGCGGCGGTGCCGAGCTTGAACCGCTGGGCGAACTCGGGCGGCAGGCCCAGCCAGCGGGCGGTCAGGATGCGCAGCAGGTGGCCGTGCGCGAAGAGCACGACGTCGCGGTCCGCGCAGTGCATGACGGTGGTGTCCTCGTCGGGGACGCCGTGTTCCTCGTTGAGGTCGGCGAGCAGGGCGTCCACCCGGGCGGCCACCTCGGAGAGCTTCTCGCCGCCGGGCACGCCGTCGCGCCAGATCAGCCAGCCGGGGTGGTCGGCGGCGCGGATGTCCGCACCGGTGCGGCCCTCGTACTGGCCGTAGTCCCACTCCAGGAGCTCCGGGCGGTCGACCGCGCGGTCGCCGAGGCCGGCCAGCTCGCAGGTCTCCCTGGCGCGGCCGAGCGGGCTGGTGTAGACGAGCGCGTCCGAGAGCCCGTTCCAGGGGGCCCTGGCGAGGCGGGCGCCGAGCGCCCGGGCCATCGCGCGGCCCTCCTCGGTCAACGGGATGTCGGTGCGGCCGGTGTGGCGGCCGGTGGCCGACCATTCGGTCTCGCCGTGGCGGACCAGCACGATTCGGGCGGGCATGGGGGGCTCCTCGCAGCGGGGCGGTGGCAACGTTCGGTCTCACCGTTGAGCACCGGGTTCCATGATCCCTCACCCGGACGGCGGACACGATCCCGAGCGGGGGAGTTGGCGGGGGCGGGCGGCCGCAGGCCGGAACGGGCCGGGCCGCACCGCTTTGTCGGACCCGGATGCGACACTGGGCCGCACCATGAACGTCTCGACGAACGTCCCGTCCAGCGGGCACGCTGAGCCGCTCGCCCAGCGGCTCGCCGAGCTGCGCGGACCGGCACCGCAGCGCAGTCTGAACGCCCGCTCCCTCGCCGCGCTCGCCGCCAATCCGGGCTGCCACCGCCGCGCCGTGCTCGACGCGGCCGGGGTGGACAAGTCGGCACTGGCCGCCCGGCTCGGCCGCCCCGCCCCCTTCGGGCAGTCCCCGTTCGCGATCTCCCGCGGCGTGATCTTCGAGGCCCGGCTGAAGGCGGACGACTACGCCGCGCTGCTGGAGCCGCTGCGGGCCCGCCTCGGCGTCCCGGTGGACGGCGGCGGCGCCCCGCTGCTGGTCCCGGACCTGCTGCACCGCTCCGGCCCCGCCGTCCGGGCCGACCGGACGGCCGAGGCGCTCGCCCGGGCCGCCGCCGAGCCGGAGGCCTGGACGCTGCTGGACCACCCGATGCTGCGGCTGGACGTGGCCGGCGGCACCGCCTACCTGGAGCCGGACGCCGTCGTGGTGCACGGCGGGCGGTGCACCGTGGTCGAGATCAAGTCCTTCCCGGTGCTGGACGGCGGTGCCGACCCGGCCAAGGTCGGTGCCGCCGCCCGCCAGGCCGCGGTCTACGTGCTGGCGCTCCAGCACGCCGCCGCCGCACGGGCCGGCCGGCCGCTCGCCGAGGACCCGTACACCGAGCAGGCGCTGCCGGGCAGCCCCCGGTCGAGCGTGCTGCTGGTCTGCCCGAAGGACTTCGGCAACCGGCCGACGGCCGTCGCCGTCGACGTCCGCCGGGAGCTCGCCACCACCCGCCGCCAGCTGAGCCGGCTGACCGGCATCGGCCGGCTGCTCGCGGAGCTGCCCGCCGGGGCCGACTTCGACCTGGCCACCCGCGAGGACGGCGACCCCGCCCGCTCCGCCGAGGAGCTGACCGCCTCGGTGGAGGCGGTGCCCGCCGCGTACAGCCCGGACTGCCTCTCCACCTGCGAGCTCGGCTTCCACTGCCGTGCCCGGGCCCGCTGCGACGACCGGGTCGAGCAGCTGGGCCGCGGCGTGCGCGGCGAGCTGGGCAGCATCCGGACGGTGGCGCAGGCGCTGGCCGCCGCCGAGGAGACGGGTGCCGACACCGACGAGGCCGCCGAACGGCTGGCCTACGCGGCCGCCCTGCGCGCCGAGGCGCTGGGCCGGGCACTGGTCGGAGCCGCACGGTGAGCGGGCGCGGCGACGGGCCGGTGCCCGGCCGCGGCGGGGCGGGCGCATGAGCCTGCTGACCACCCTCGCCCGGCTGGAGGCCGTCCGCAGCGGCCGGGCCGAGCCGCTGGCCACCGTCCGGCACCGGCACCTGTCGGACCGCCCGATGGTGCTGGTGCCGCTGACCGCGGCCGGCGAGTCCGGCGCGCCGCTGGCGGTGATGCTGGGCACCGACCGGGAACGGCCCCGGGTGCACCTGGTGCCGCAGCCGCTCAACCGGACCCTGCGCTTCGACTTCCTGGCCGGCCTGGCCGCCGACCTGCTGCCCTACCTGGAGTCCTTCGCCGAGGACGTGGAGCAGATCGAGGGCTCCGAGAAGGACCCGGAGACGGGCGAGAAGACCCAGGTGTTCCGGGAGCTGTGCTCCGACGCGCCGCAGCTGATCGTGCCGAACGGCGCCGGCGTGCAGCACCTCGCCCTGCTCGGACGCTCGACCCGGTTCCGCCGCACGGCCGAGGACGCCGAACCGGGCCCCTACCCGGCGCCGGTGCGGGTGCCGCTGCTCGGCCGCTGGCTGACCCACCTCACCGACCGCGCCCAGGTGCCCGGCACCTGCCTGCTGCTGTCGATGACCGGCCTGCTGGCCCGGCACTGGGCCACCGGCCAGAGCCACCTCGAGGACCAGCACCTGGCCGCCCGGCTGGCCTGGCACGCACCGCCGGACGGGCTGACCGGCGCCGAGGCCGCCGAGCGCGCCGAGTCGGCCCGGGACGACCGCGGGCAGCTGCTGCACCCGCCGGCCGGTCCGGCCACGGACCCGCAGTTCGACGAGGCCGTGCTCGCCCCGGCGATCGCCCGCTACGACGCCGCCGCGGCCGCCCTGCGGCACGCCGCCGAGCAGGGGGACGAGCCCGCCGCCGAACGGGCCCGGGACGCCGTCCGGGCGGCCGTCGGGCAGCTGCGCGAGGCGCTGACGGCAGTACTGCTGCCCACCTGGCGGGACGTCTGGCACGGCCTGGACCTGCTGCGGGCGCTGCCGCCGGCCGGGCACCTGGCGGAGCGCTGGACGGGCGACCGCTGGTCCTACACCGGCCACCGGGACCGGCTGGCCGCCGGCGAGCCGCCGCAGCCCCGGCAGGACGACGCGGTGACGGCCGCCCGCAAGCTCGCCCAGCGCGAGCGCGAGCAGGCCCGGCTGGACGTCCAGGAGGCGCTGGACGATCCGTTGGCGATGGCCGAACACCGTCTGGCGGGAGAGGCGTTCACCGGCGTGGTGACGGAGGTGGTGCCGGACTACGACACCTCCGGCCGCTCCCCCAAGCCGCGCCCGCTGGTCACCCTGCGGACGACCGACCGCCCGCACGCCGACCTCGGGCGGGAGGCGCACCGGGTCCGGGGGTTCCCCCGGCCGGAGGGCGGCGCAGGGCCGTCCGCACAGAAGGCCGAGATCGCCGCGGTCGACCAGGCCGCGGGGACGATCACCCTGCGCGTGCTGTCCGGCATGGGCCGCAGGAAGGAGCCGGAGCCGGGCAGCCTGCCGGAGCCCGGCGAACCGGTGACCTTCACGCTCTTCGAGCTGACGGTCCGCCAGTCCGCCCCGCTGCCCGATCCGGACGAGACCCCGTGGACGCACGGCGGCCCGCCCGGCGCCGCGCCCGCGGCCGGGCCGTCCGCCGCCGCCGCCGAGGAGTGGGAGTGATGGGCGGGATGAGCACCGAGCAGGCGCCCGGCGAGGCCGCCGACGCCGCCGTGGCCCGGATCCTGGCGGCGACGGTCCACCCGCCGGCCGGCGCCCCGCGCGGGGTGGTCGTGGACTCCCCGCCCGGGGCCGGGAAGTCGACGCTGGTGGTGCGCGCCGCCCGCGAACTGGTCGGGGCCGGCGAGCGGTTGATGATCGTCGCCCAGACCAACGGCCAGGTGGACGACCTCGTCGGCCGACTGGCCGAGAAAGCGCCGGAGCTGACGATCGGACGGCTGCACGCCGCGGACGCCCGGCCCGGCCCGGAGGTGCTGCGGCACGCCAACGTCACGCCCTCCGACAAGGTGGCCGACCTGGTCGAGCAGGACGTGGTGATCTCCACCTCGGCGAAGTGGCAGTGGGTGCGGGCCGAGGCGCCGTGGCGGCACGCGATCGTCGACGAGGCGTACCAGATGCGCTCGGACGCGCTGCTCGCGGTGGCCCGGCTGTTCGAGCGGGCGCTGTTCGTCGGCGACCCCGGCCAGCTGGACCCGTTCACCGTGGTCGGCACCGAGCAGTGGGCGGGCCTGTCCTACGACCCGTCGAGCAGCGCCGTGGTCACCATGCTGGCGCACAACCCGCAGATCGAGCCGCACCGGCTGCCGGTCTCCTGGCGGCTGCCGGCCAGCGCGGCGCCGCTGATCTCGCGGGCCTTCTACCCGTACACGCCGTTCCGCTCCGGCACCGGGCCGGACGACCGCCGGCTCACGGCCGCGGTACGGCCGGACGGCTCGGCGCTGGACGCCGCGATCGACCGGGCCGCCGAGCACGGCTGGGCCCTGCTGGAGCTGCCCGCCCGGCACACCGTGCGCACCGACCCGCAGGCGGTGGCGGCCGTCGCGGCCACCGTCCGCCGACTGCTGGACCGTGGGCTGACCGCCCACTCCGAGCAGGGCTCCGCCCCGCTCACCGCGGGCCGGATCGCGGTCGGGACCGCCCACCGGGACCAGGCCGCGGCCGTCCGGGCGGCCCTGCTCAGGGCGGGCGTCCCGGTGGACGTGGCGGCCGGCCCGGCCGTCACGGTGGACACCGCCAACCGGCTGCAGGGCCGCGAGTACGACGTCACCGTGGTGCTGCACCCGCTCTCCGGGCGACCGGACGCGACGGCCTTCCACCTGGAGACGGGCCGGCTGTGCGTGCTCGCCTCCCGGCACCGGCACGCCTGCATCGTGGTGGCCCGGGCCGGGATCGGCGAGCTGCTGGACGAGCACCCGTCGACCGAGCCGGTGCAGCTGGGCGCCCCGGTGAGCTTCCCGGACGGCTGGGAGGCCAATCACGAGGTGCTGCACCACCTCGGCGGCCACCGGGTCCGGCTGCGCTGACCGCCGGGGCGGCCGTGGGCGGCCCGGCGGTCGCTCCCGGGCCGGTCCGGCGTCGGTCCTCGGCCGGTGCCGGTCAGTCCTCGGTCAGTCCTCGGTCTCGCAGAGCGCGTAGGCCCGGACGACGCCGCGGGCCGCCCGGGCCGCCCAGGTGGCCGGGGCGTCCGGGACGGGGGCGCTGACCAGGACGGCGTCGGCGGGATCGGCCGGCGTGAGGGTGTAGCCGCCGCCCGTGAGGTGGCTGTGGGCCGGGCAGGTCGCCGTCGACCAGCCGCCGGGTGCGCTCTGCCCGCCGGTCACCACGACGGTGGTCTCGGCGGCGACGGCGTCGGGGGCCGTGGCGGCGATCGGCAGGGCGAGCGGCAGGGCGAGGGACAGGGTCGCGAGGGTCTTCCCAGTGCGCATGGTCCTCCTTGGACGGCGGTCGGACGGCGGTCGGTCGGCAATCGGCCGGCGTCGGCACGTCGGCCGGTGCCGGTTCACCCGGGACAACGCCGCAGGCCGGGCCGCGATGACGGCACGGCGCCGGGACCACCCGAAGGGGTACCCGGGCCGCGGGGGCGCGCCCCCGGCGCGTGCGGGGGAATAGCGCCCGCACGCGCACCGTTCCGTTACCGGCCGCCGCCGCGCGACAATGGACGACGGCCACGACCGGGCGGCGCGGCCCGGAGCAGCCGCCGCCCACCCCCTCATCGAGCCCCGGAGGTGTCCGTCCATGCCCGACTCCCACACGAAGGCGTCCGACCACGGTGGTCCGTCCGACCCCGCGCGACGCCAGCGTCCGGCGCAGCTGCTGTTCGAGCCGCAGTCCGCCGAGCCGGAGCCGGAACGGTTCTTCGACCTGGAGTCCATCGACGACCCCGCGGAGCTGCTGCGCCGCTCCACCGAGCTGGCCCTGGCCTTCCGGGCCGCCGCGGAGCGGGCCACCGACTTCCAGGCCGTCGCCGCCGCGCAGCTGGCCGACCCGCGCCGGTTCGACGCGCTGCCGGACACCGAGATCGCCCGACGCGCGGACTGGACCCCGGACTACGCGGCCAAGATGATCGAGTACGGCCGCGGGCTGCTCCAGCCCCGCCGCCACGAGGACTGAGCCCCGGCGCCGCATCCGCCCCGTCCGCCACACGGGCCCCGGACACGCGCCGCTGGCATATGCGCGGCGGGAAGGGTACGCCGTGCCGCGCCGCCCTGTCCGACGAACGGCGCTTTCCCTCCCGTCCGGCCCGCCGAGCGCGCAGGCTGCTGTGCGTGGACATCTGGACCTATCAGTCGGTGGAGTACGTCACCGTCGCCGGGGAGGCCTGGCTCGCCTCCGCCAGCGAGTACCCGCGCAGCATGCGCGCCCTCTGGGAGGCCCGCCCGTGGGCGCCCTCGGTGCTGCCCTGCGGTCGCGCCTTCGACGTGATCAGCATGCCGTCGCTGTTCGGCCGCCGGGTGCTGGACGAGCTGTGGGCCTCCGGCCCCGGCTGCGGCCCGGTGGCCTCCTACCGGGGGCGGACCCTGCTGTTCGTGCGGCCCGGCGCGGCGCCCAGGCTGCGCCGGCTGCTGGCCTGGGAGGAGTGGGCCCGGGACGTGCCGCCGCTGTTCTGTCACGGGCGGGGCGACACGGTGACGGTGCCGCCGGTGCAGCGGATGGTGAACGGCCCGGACTCCCCGGGGCTGGGCTCCGGCCGGTGGATCGTCGCGCCGGAGGACCGCGAGCCGTGGCTGCCCGGTGCCTCGGTGGTGCTGTGGGCCTGCGTGCGGGCGGCCCGGGAGCCCGGTGCGGCGGTGCCGGTCGGCGCGGCGGTGGTGACCGGCGGGTGAACCCCGGACGGACGGTATTCGATTTTGGCGCGGCCCGGGGCCGCTGCTAGAGTCTTCTCTGTCAGCAGGCGCCGCTAGCTCAGTTGGTTAGAGCAGCTGACTCTTAATCAGCGGGTCCGGGGTTCGAGTCCCTGGCGGCGCACAGACGGTCGAAGGGCCCCTCGCGAGAGCGAGGGGCCCTTCGGCGTTTCCGCGTGCGGGGCCCGGGAGCGCCGGGCGGCGGGCCGCCCGCGGGAGCGGACGGCCCGGCCGGGGCTCAGCGGCCGCGCAGTGCGCGGTAGCGGGCCACCAGCTCCGCGGTGGAGCCGTCCAGCTGGTCGGCGCCCTCGCCGGTGAGCAGCACGGGTTCGATCCGCTTGGCCAGCACCTTGCCCAGCTCGACGCCCCACTGGTCGAAGGAGTCGATGTTCCAGATCGCGCCCTGGACGAACACCTTGTGCTCGTAGAGCGCGACCAGCTGGCCGAGCACCGAGGGGGTCAGCTCGGCGGCCAGGATGGTGGTGGTCGGGTGGTTGCCCCGGAACGTCTTGTGCGGGACGAGCTCGGCGGGCACGCCCTCGGCCGCGACCTCCTCCGGGGTCCGGCCGAAGGCCAGCGCCTGGGTCTGCGCGAAGAAGTTGGCCAGCAGCAGGTCGTGCTGGGCGACCAGGCCCGGGAGCAGGTCGGCGACGGGCCGGGCGAAGCCGATGAAGTCGGCCGGGATCACCTTGGTGCCCTGGTGCAGCAGCTGGTAGTAGGCGTGCTGCCCGTTGGTGCCGGGGGTGCCCCAGACCACCGGCCCGGTCTGCCAGTTCACCGGCGTGCCGTCCCTGGTCACCGACTTGCCGTTGGACTCCATGTCCAGCTGCTGCAGGTAGGCGGTGAACTTGGAGAGGTAGTGCGAGTACGGCAGCACGGCGTGCGCCTGGGCGTCGAAGAACGCGCCGTACCAGACGCCCAGCAGGCCGAGCAGCAGCGGGACGTTCTGCTCCGGCGGGGCGGTGCGGAAGTGCTCGTCGACCAGGTGGAAGCCGTCCAGCATCTCGCGGAAGGCGTCCGGGCCGATGGCGATCATCAGTGAGAGGCCGATCGCCGAGTCGTAGGAGTAGCGGCCGCCGACCCAGTCCCAGAACTCGAACATGTTGGCGGTGTCGATGCCGAAGTCGTGCACGCCCTGCGCGTTGGTGGACAGCGCGACGAAGTGCTTGGCCACGGCCTCGGTGCCGGCGCCCAGCCCGGCGAGCAGCCAGTCCCGGGCGGAGACCGCGTTGGTGATGGTCTCGATGGTGGTGAAGGTCTTCGAGGCGACGATGAACAGCGTCTCGGCCGGGTCGAGGTCGCGCACCGCCTCGTGCAGGTCGGCGCCGTCCACGTTGGAGACGAAGCGGACGTCCAGGTCGCGCTCGGCGTAGGAGCGGAGCACCTCGTAGGCCATCGCGGGGCCGAGGTCGGAGCCGCCGATGCCGATGTTGACGACGGTGCGGATCGCCTTGCCGGTGTGGCCGCGCCACTCGCCGCCGCGGACCCGGTCGGCGAAGCCGGCCATCTTGTCCAGGACGGCGTGCACGGCGGGCACGACGTTCTCGCCGTCGACCTCGACCACGGCACCGCGCGGGGCGCGCAGCGCGGTGTGCAGGACGGCGCGCTGCTCGGTGTTGTTGATCTTCTCGCCGCGGAACATCGCGTCCCGCAGCCCGGCGACCCCGGTGGCCGCGGCGAGCTCGCGCAGCAGTTCCAGCGTCTCGTCGGTGACCAGGTGCTTGGCGTAGTCCACGTGCAGGTCGCCGACCTGGAGGGTGTAGCGGCGGCCGCGCTCCGGGTCGGCGGCGAACAGCTCGCGCAGGTGCGTCTCGCCCAGCTCGGCGCGGTGCTTGCCGAGGGCCGCCCACTGCGGGGTCCGGTCGAGCGGGGTGCGGGCGTCGGCGCGGGTCTCCGACATCGGTGGTTCCTCGATTCATCTGGGTGCAGATACCGGCAGGGCCAGGCGGTGAGGGTTTCGCGAGGTCGTGCGGGTACTGGTGGTGCGCCGACTCCGTTGACGGCCTGCCCGGGCTCAGCCTATGCAACGTCCGGCGGGGCCGCGCACATTCCGTTCGGTCACGTCCCGAGGCGGGTCGGCCGCCCGGTGACGGGGAGGTGTCAGCGGGGTGGACCGACGGTGCGTCACTTCCTCTCGGAGCGCAGGTCGAGCCCGCGCAGCACCTGGTCGACCAGCTCCGGATCGGTGCCCGCCTCGCTGCGGGCGACCAGCATCTCGCGCCGGGACGCGGCGATCATCTCCTGCTCGACCTCCCGGGCAGCCCGCCACTGGGAGAGCCGCAGTTTCGCCTCGGCGGCCTCCTCCTCCGCGTAGTTCTCCGGGCAGAGCCGGGCCAGCCGGTCGTGCTGACGGTCCCGCAGGCGGTCGGCGACCTCGGCGGGCAGCCGGTCCTGCTCCTCCAGCTCGCCGAGCCGCAGCAGCCCGGCCTTGGCGGCCCGCCACCAGAGCCGGCGGACGGCCTGCTCGTGGCGGTCCTGGTCGATGTCCAGCTGCAGCCGCTTGGCCAGCCAGGGCAGGGTCAGGCCCTGGACCAGCAGGGTGAAGAGCACCACGCTGAAGGCGATGAAGACCAGTCGGCCGCGCTCGGGGAAGTCCGCGCCGGAGTGCACGGTCAGCGGGATGGCGAGGGCCAGGGCGACGGTGGCCACGCCGCGCATGCCGGACCACCAGAGCACCACGCTCTCCCGCCAGCTGAACGGCGTGTCCTCCTCCTCGCCCGAGCGCAGCCGCCGGGAGACCCAGCCGGCCGGCAGCAGCCAGAGCAGCCGGACCAGGACGACGACGGCGATCACCACCCCGGCGTCGCCGAGCATGCCGGTCCAGCCGGTGCCGGCCTCCTTGAGCACGGTGGCGAGCTCCAGCCCGATCAGGCCGAAGGCGACGCCGGTGATCAGGATCTCGACGACCTCCCAGAAGGCGTTGCCGACGAGCCGGTAGGAGACGGCGTCGGCGTCGGCGGCCCGCTCGGCGAGGTAGAGCGCGCAGATCACCACGGCGAGGACGCCGGAGCCGTGGATCTCCTCGGCGATGGTGTAGGCGGCGAAGGGCACCAGCAGGTTGAGCGCGACCTGCTGGGTCGGGTCGTCCAGCAGTTCGGCGAGCTTGCTGTTCACCCAGCCGAGGACGATCCCGACCACCACGGCGAGCACCGCGGAGAGCACGAAGCGCAGGATCGCGTGGCCGGCCGAGAAGTCGTCGCTCACCACGGCGTCGATGGCCAGCGAGTAGATGACGATCGCGGTGACGTCGTTGAACAGGCCCTCGCTCTCCAGGATCGCCACCAGGCGGCGGGGCAGTCCCACGCTGCCGGCCACCGCGACGGCGGCGACCGGGTCGGGCGGGGAGACCAGCGCGCCGACCGCGATCGCGGCGGCCAGCGGCAGCGCGGGCAGGAGCCAGTGCACGGTGCCGGCCACGGCGACGGTGGTGACCACGACCAGGGCGACGGCGAGCAGCAGGATCGAGCGGACGTTGGCCTTGAAGTAGCGGACCGAGGAGCGCCGGGCGACCGCGAAGATCAGCGGCGGCAGGACCAGCGGCAGGATGAGTTCGGGCTCGATGGTGATGTCCGGGATCTGCGGGACGAGCGCCATGACGATGCCGAGCAGGGTCATCAGCACCGGCTGCGGCACCCCGGTCCGGCGGGCCAGCGGCATGGTCACCACGGAGGCGAGCAGCACCAGGAAGAGCAGGGGCAGCTGACCCACGGGGAGGTTCCTCTCGACGGCGGACGGCTGAGCGCCGCCAGGATAAATCTGACAATGCGCCTATCCCGGGGGACACGCCGGGAGGTGCTTGACCTCAAGCGCGCTTCAGGTTCGAGGATCGGCGCGCGGCCCGCGGCGGACACTCCCCCGCGGACGCGGACACGCCGGCGCGGACCCGCCGCGGCACGCGCGCACGACCGAGAGGGCAGGAGCACCCATGAAGGCAGTCACCGTTCCCGGGTTCGGCGGACCGGAGGTCCTGCGGGCGGCCGAGACGCCCGACCCGCTGCCCGGGCCGGGCGAGGTGCGGGTCCGGGTCCGCGCGGCCGGGGTCCAGCCGGTCGACCTCGCCATCCGCGAGGGCTTCTCCCCGCCCGGGGCGCGGATCGAGCCGCCGTTCGTCCTCGGCAACGAGTTCGCCGGGGTGGTCGACCGGCTCGGCCCCGGCAGCCACGGCTGGCAGGTCGGCGACGAGGTCCTGGGCTTCCGGCTCCTGAACTGCCACGCCGAGTTCGTCACCGTGGACACCGCCCAGCTGGTCGCCAAGCCCGCCGCGATGCCCTGGGAGCAGGCCGGCTCGCTCTCCGCCTCCGGCCAGACCGCGCACATGGCCCTCCGCCTGCTGGGCGTCGGCCCCGGCGACACCGTCCTGGTGCACGGTGCGTCCGGCGGAGTCGGCACCGTCGCCGTCCAGCTCGCCCGGGCCTGGGGCGCCACCGTGATCGGCACGGCCGGCGAGCGCAACCACGCGTACCTGCGCGGGCTGGGCGCCGTTCCCGTCGCCTACGGCGAGGGGCTGGTCGAGCGGGTCCGGGCGGTGGCGCCGCAGGGCGTGGACGCCGCCTTCGACGCCGCCGGGCGGGGCGCGCTGGAGGCCTCGGTCGAGCTGGTCGCGGACCGGGCGCGGATCGGCACCGTGGTCGACTACCCGGGCGCCGAACGGCTCGGGGTGCGCGGGCTGCGGGCGGAGCGGACCGCCGCCCGGCTGGCCGAGCTGGTCGGGCTCTGGGAGGCCGGCGGCCTGCGGCTGGAGGTGGCCGAGGCCTTCCCGCTGGAGCGCGCCGCGGACGCGCACCGGATGGTCGGCACCGGGCACGTCCGGGGCAAGGTCGTCCTGGTCCCCTGACGGCCGCCGGCCGACCCCGGCCCGGGCGCCGGCCGCTCCGGCTGCCGCCCGTCCGGGCCGATTGTGTGTTTCTGCTGCTGACCAGGTAATGTTCTCCACGTCAGCAGGCGCCGCTAGCTCAGTTGGTTAGAGCAGCTGACTCTTAATCAGCGGGTCCGGGGTTCGAGTCCCTGGCGGCGCACAGACAGCCGGAAGGCCCTTCGCGAGAGCGAGGGGCCTTCCGGCGTTTCCGGCTCCGCTCCCCCGTCCAGGGGCCCTTCCGTCCCCGGCACGCCTGCCGCCGCGGCCGGGCGCCCGCGGTGGCAGGAAAGGTGGGAAACAGGTCATTGCCGCCATCGGAGCCCGCTGACAGGCTGGCCGCATGAGAGCACGCAGCGTGCTCGTCGTCCTCTACGACGGCGTGCAGAGCCTGGACGTGACCGGCCCCCTGGAGGTGTTCGCGGGGGCGGGCGCCGCCGCCGGGCGGCCCGGCGCCTACCGGCTGACCACCGCCTCGCCCGGCGGCGCCCCGGTGCGCAGCCGCAGCGGCCTGCGGCTGCTGCCGGACGCGGACCTGGCCGGGGCCGGCCCGGCGGACACCCTGCTGGTCCCCGGCGGGGCGGAGGCCGACGACCCGGGCCGGGCGGCACTGGTGGCGCGGATCCGGGAGCTGGCCGAGGGGGCCGAGCGGGTGGCGTCGGTGTGCACCGGGGCGTTCCTGCTCGCCGAGGCCGGACTGCTGGCCGGCCGCCGGGTCACCACCCACTGGGCGTACTGCGACACGCTGGCCCGGCGCTTCCCGGACGTCCGGGTCGACCCCGAGCCGATCCACGTCCGGGACGGGCCGGTGGCCACCTCCGCCGGGGTGACCGCCGGGATCGACCTGGCCCTCGCCCTGGTCGAGGAGGACCTCGGGCGCGACGCCGCGCTGCTGATCGCCCGTCACCTGGTGGTCTTCCTGCGCCGGCCGGGCAACCAGGCGCAGTTCAGCACCCAGCTGGCCGCCCAGGTCGCGGCCCGCGACCCGCTGCGCGAGGTCCAGCGCTGGATCGCCGAACACCCGGAGGACGACCTCTCGGTCGAGGCACTGGCCCGCCGCTCGGCGCTGTCCCCGCGGCACTTCGCCCGCGCCTTCGCCGCCGAGGTCGGGGTCACCCCCGGCCGGTACGTGGACCGCGTGCGGCTGGAGGCGGCCAGGCGCCGGCTGGAGGACACCGCGGACGGGATCGAGGAGGTCGCCCGCTCCTGCGGCTACGGCACCCCGGAGGCGATGCGGCGCGCCTTCGTCCGGGCCCTGGCCGTCGCCCCCACCGAGTACCGGCGCCGCTTCCACCCCGGCCCCACCACCCACCGAACCGGAGAAACCTGATGCGCATCGCCGTCCTGCTGTACGACCAGTTCACCGCCCTGGACGCCGTCGGCCCCTACGAGGTGCTGTCCCGGATCCCGGGCGCCGAGGTGGTGTTCACCGCCGCCCGGCGCGGGCCGGTGCGCACCGACATGGCGAGCCTGGCGCTCACCGCCGACGCCGCCCTGGACGAGGTGGACGCGGCCGACGTGCTGCTCGTCCCCGGCGGGCCCGGGACGCAGGAGCGGCTCGCGGACGCGGCCCTGCTGGAGTGGGTCCGCGCGGTGGACGCCACCACGCGCTGGACGACCTCGGTCTGCTCGGGCTCCCTGCTGCTCGGCGCCGCCGGACTGCTGACCGGGCGCCGGGCCACCTCGCACTGGTGCTGCCTGGACCAGCTGCCCCGGTACGGCGCCGAGCCGGCGGCCGCCGAGCGGGTCGTGATCGACGGCAAGTACGCCACCGCGGCCGGGGTCTCGGCCGGGATCGACCTGGCGCTGTCGCTGACCGGCCGGCTCGCCGGGGACTCCGTCGCGGAGGCGATCCAGCTGGTCATCGAGTACGACCCGCAGCCGCCCTACTCGACGGGCTCCACCGCGAGCGCGCCGGCCGGGATGGTCGAGGACCTGCTGGCGAAGGGGCTGCTGCTCTAGGACGTGTCCGGGGTCCTCTGTCGGCCCCGGGGCTTCCCGGCCGGGCGTCAGGTGCGCCGGGCCGGGAAGCCGTGGGCCCGGGCGCCGAGCACCACCGCGAGGACCGGTACCAGCAGGAGCAGGACGGTCCACGGCAGCGCCCCGGTGCCGAACCGGCCCAGCACCAGGCCGCCGGCCACGCCGCCGCCCGCCATGGCGACGTTCCACAGGGTGACCAGCGCGGCCTGGGCGGCGTCCGCCTGCGCGCCGCCCGCGTCGCCGGCGGCGGTCTGCAGCAGGGTCGGCGCGCCGCCCCAGCCCAGGCCCCAGAGCAGCGCCGCGAGGTGGACCAGCGGCGAGCCGTCGGGCCACAGGCCCAGCAGGGCCGCCGCCGCCGCGATCAGCAGGACGCCGCCCGCGGTCAGCCACCGCAGCCGGCGGTGGATGTGCACGCCGGTGAACCAGATCGCCACCAGCGAGGCCACCCCGAAGACCAGCAGCACCGAGTCGGTCGCGGTCCCGAGGCCGGCCCGGTCGAGGAACGGTGCGACGTAGGTGAACAGGACGGTGTGGGCGAGGACGAGGAGCACCGTCACGGCGAGCACCGGCCGGACTCCGGGCAGGGCGAGCGCGCGCCGTACCGGGGTCCGGTCGCCGTCCGCCCGGCCGGGCTGGTCCGGCAGGGCCGCCGCGATCCAGCCGATCACGCCGACCGCCAGTGCCGTCATGGCCAGGAACGGCACCCACCAGGCCAGCACCCGGCCGAGGAAGGTGCCGACCGGTACTCCCAGCGAGAGCGCCACCGGCACGCCCGCCATGGCGACGGCCATGGCCCGGCCCTGCTGCCCGGCCGGCACCAGACGGCGGGCGTAGCCGGCCAGCAGCGCCCAGGCGAGGCCGGCCGCGACCCCGGCGAGGAAGCGGGCGGCGATGGTGAGCGGGTAGTTCGTGGAGGCCGCGGTCACCGTGTTGGCCACGGCGAAGCCGGCCATCGCACCGAGCAGCAGCCGCTTGCGGCTCCAGCCGGCGGTGGCCGCGGTCAGCGGGATCGCGGTGGCGGCGGTGCCGAGTGCGTAGACGGTGACGGTCTGCCCGGCCGCCGACTCGCCGACGCCGAGGGCCCCGCCCATGCCGGGCAGGACGCCTGCGGGCAGGGTCTCGGTCAGTGCGGTGACGAAGACGGCGGTGGCCAGTGCGAGCAGGGACGGGAGCGGGAACGGGGACCGCCCGCGCGCCGCGGGGGTCGGGAGCTGTGTGGTCGCCATGGGGACCATGCTCGAACCTCACACCGGTGTCAGGTTCAAGTGCGTTCCGGCGCGGTTCACGTGCGGTCACGTGTGTTCAGGCGCGTTGGCATGCGTTCGCGTGCCGTTCGCGTGCGTTCGCGTGCTCCGGTGCGGTGCCCGGCCCCCGCACGGCGCGGGGGCCGGGCGGCCGGTCAGCGGTGGAAGTACCCGTCGAAGTTCCTGGAGAACTCCCGGCCGCCGAACTGGTCCCAGTTGACGGACCAGGTCATCAGCCCGCGCAGGTTCGGCTGGGCGCCCGAACGCGGCACGTAGGAGCCGCAGTTGGCGAGCCGGGTGAGGCAGTCCAGGGCCTTGTCCACCTCGGCCGGGGAGACGTAGCCGTTGCCGGCGTTGGTGGTGGCGGGCATGCCGACGGCCACCTTGGAGGCGGGCAGTGGCGGGAACACGTTGGCGGTGTTGCCCGCCACCGGGAAGCCGGTGAGCAGCAGGTCGGTCATCGCGACGTGGAAGTCCGCGCCGCCCATCGAGTGGTACTGGTTGTCCAGGCCCATGACGGAGCCGGAGTTGTAGTCCTGGACGTGCAGCAGGGTGAGGTCGTCGCGCAGCGCGTGGATGACCGGGAGGTAGGCGCCGGCCCGCGGGTCCTGACCGCCCCAGGGGCCGGATCCGTAGTACTGGTAGCCGAGTTGGACGAAGAACGTCTCCGGCGCCATGGTCAGCACGAAGCCCTGGCCGTACTTGGCCTTCAGGGTCCTCAGCGCCGAGATCAGGTTGACGATGACCGGGGTGGTCGGGTTCCTGAAGTCGGTGTCGCCGGTGTTGAGGGAGAGCGAGTGGCCCTCGAAGTCGATGTCGAGGCCGTCCAGGCCCCACTTGTCGATGATCGCCGAGACCGAGCTGACGAAGGTGTCCCGGGCGGCGGCGGTGGTCAGCTGGACCTGGCCGTTCTGGCCGCCGATCGAGATCAGCACCTTCTTGCCCTGGGCGCGCTTGGCGGCGATGGCGGCCTTGAAGTCGGCGTCGGACTCCACGCCCGGGCAGTCGGCGGCGGAGCAGCGGTTGAAGCGGATGTCGCCGGAGGTGACGGAGGTGGGCTCGCCGAAGGAGAGGTCGATGAAGTCCCAGGAGTTCGGGACGTCGGCCATCCGGGTGTAGCCGGCGCCGTTGGCGAAGCTGGCGTGCAGGTAGCCGACCAGCGTGTGGCCGCCGGCGGGCGGGGTGGTCGGGGTGCCGGTGGCGGTCGGGCTGCTCGTCGCGGTGGGCGAGGCCGTGGCGGTGGGGCTGGCGGTCGCGGTCGGCGAGGCGGTGGCCGTCGGCGAGGCGGTCGCGGTCGGCGTGGGCGTGGGGACGCCCGGGCCGTCCAGCGAGACGTCGTCCGCGTAGTAGGTGCCCTGGCCGTACCAGCCGTGGGTGTAGACGGTGGCGCTGGTCTGGTTGGCGCCGGTGGTGAAGCTGAGGCTGAGCTTCTGGTAGCCGCCGCCGGTGCCGGGGGTCCAGGTGCTGGGGCCGCCGCCGTCGACGCCCAGGTAGACGTACGAGCCGTTGACGTACGCGCTGAGCGTGTAGGTGGTGCCGGGGGCGACGGCCACGGTCTGGGCGCACTGCGCGGTGTCGCCCGCGGTGGCGGCGCCGGCCAGCGCACGGGTGCCGCCGTGCACGGGGGCGGTGACGACGCTGCCGGTGCCGCCGCTGCAGCTCCAGGGGCCGAGCGAGCCGGACTCGAAGCCGCCGTTGACCAGGAACTCGCCGGCCGAGGCGGCGGGCGCCAGGCCCAGGGTGAGGCCGACCAGGGTGGCGGCGGCGACGGCGGAGGCGATGCCGGCGGCGATCAGGGCGCGGGGACGCGGGGGTGAGCTTCTGGGCATGGGGGCTCCTGCGGTGACACGGTCGTGGGGGACGTCCGAGGGCACGCCGGAGCACGCGCCAGTGGGGGGGAACGGCCCGGCCTGGCACCCTAGTTGGACTAGACCACTGAAGTGGATCCGACGCTTCGGTGTCAATGGTCCAGACCGGTTGCGGGGCGCCGGGGGCCGGCGGGGGCGTCGGCGGGGGAACCGCCCCGGTTGCCGGGTGTGACACCCCGTCGAAGGATGGAGGGGTGACCCCGCCCGGCTACCTCCGCTACCCGCACCTGCACGGCGACCTGCTCGCCTTCACCGCCGAGGACGACGTGTGGATCGCCCCGCTGGACGGCGCCGGCGGCACCGGCCGGGCCTGGCGGATCGGCTGCGACCGCACCCGGGTCAGCCACCCCCGCCTCTCCCCCGACGGCCGCTCCCTCGCCTGGACCAGCTGGCTCAGCCTCACCCCCGAGGTGTGGACCGCCCCCGTCGAGGGCGGCGGCGCCCGCCGGCTCAGCTACTGGGGCAGCCAGGACACCCGGGTGCGCGGCTGGCTGCCCGACGGCGAGGTCCTGGCCGTCACCTCGTACCACGAACCGTTCGGCCACTACACCTGGGCGCACGCCCTGCCGCCCGACGGCTCCCCCGGCCGCCGGATGCCCTGGGGCCCGGTCGGCGACGCGCAGATGAGCCGCCGGCGCACCGTCCTGCTCACCGGCGCCGCCCCGCACGAACCCGCCGCCTGGAAGCGCTACCGCGGCGGGGCCACCGGCCGGCTCTGGGTCGACGGCGAGCAGGTCCTGGCCGGCCACCCCGGCCACCTCGCCTCGCCGATGCCCGTCGGCGACCGGATCGCCTTCCTCTCCGACCACGAGGGCATCGGCAACCTCTACTCCTGCCGCCCCGACGGCACCGACCTGCGCCGGCACACCGACCACGCCTCCTACTACGCCCGCGAGGCCGCCACCGACGGCACCAGGATCGTCTACCAGCACGCCGGCGACCTCTGGCTGCTGGACGGCCTGGACGCCCCCGCCCCCCGCCGGCTGGCCGTCCCGCTCGGCGGCGCCCGCGCCGGCCGCCGCCCGTACCAGGTCAGCGCCGCCTCCCAGGTCAAGGACCTGGCCTGCGACCAGAGCGGCCGGGCCGGGGTGATCACCGTCCGCGGCAGCCAGTACTGGCTCACCCACAAGGACGGCCCGGCCCGCGCCCTCGCCGACACCCCGGGCGTGCGGACCCGGCTGCCGGTCATGCTCGGGCACACCGGCGAGGCCGCCTGGATCACCGACGCCGAGGGCGCCGACGCCGTCGAGGTGGTGCCGCTGCCCGGCCACGAGGGCGCTCCCGGACACGGCGACCCGGCGACCCCGGACCCCGGGCACGACGGGGGCGGCCGGCACCGGCACCGGGTGCTCGCCGCTGGCCGGCTGGGGCGGGTCCTGGAGCTCACCGCCTCCCCCGACGGCGCGCACCTGGCGGCCACCTCCTCGGACGGGCGGCTGCTGCTGGTCTCCGCCGCGGACGGGGCCGTCCGCGAGATCGCCGCGTCCGGCTACGGGCCGGTCTCCAGCGCCCGGTTCTCCCCCGACTCGCTCTGGCTCGCCTGGTCCCAACCGGTGGCCGGGCGCTCGCTGCGCCGGATCCGGCTCACCCGGACCGACGCCCCCGCGCCGATCACCGAGGTCACCGACGGCCGGTTCGAGGACGAGCAGCCGGTGTTCACCCGGGACGGCCGCTACCTGGCCTTCCTGTCCTGGCGCGGCTTCGACCCGGTGCACGACGTGCACACCGGCGACCTCTCCTTCCCGGTGGGCTGCCGCCCCTACCTCGTGCCGCTCACCGCCGACACGCCGTCCCCGTTCGCCGCCCCCGCCGGGGACGGCGCCCCGCGCGGGGACGGCGGCGGCGACGGCACCGTCCGGGTCGAGCCGCAGGGCATCGGCGAACGGCTGGTGCAGTTCCCGGTGATCGCCTCCAAGTACTCGGCCACCGACGCGGTGCGCGGCGGCCTGGTCTGGCTGCGCTGGCCGATCTCCGGCACCCTCGGCCAGACCTTCGCCAGCCCCGACGACACCTCGGGGCGCCCCTCCCTGGAGTACTTCGACCTGGCCCGCGGCACCCGGAGCACCCTGGTCGACAAGCTGGACGGCTACGCGGTCTCCGGCGACGGCGGCTCGGTCGCGGTGTACTCGGCGGGATCCCTGCGGATCGTCCCGGTCGGGGCCCCCTCCGCCGGCACCACCGTCGACCTGCGCCGGATCACCCACACCGTGCACCCGGCCGCCGAGTGGCACCAGGCCTACCACGAGGCGGCCCGGATCGTCCGGGACCAGTTCTGGGACGAGCGGATGTCCGGCCTGGACTGGCCGGCGCTGGTCGCCCAGTACGAGCCGCTGCTGGAGCGGATCTGCTCCCCGGACGACTTCGCCGACCTGCTGCGCGAACTCCTCGGCGAGCTCGGCACCTCGCACGCCTACGTCACGCCGTCCCGGCGGGGCGAGGGGCCCTCGCTCGCCCAGCAGCCGCTCGGCCTGCTCGGCGCCAACGCGCACCGCTCCCCCGACGGGCGCTGGCTGGTCAGCCGGGTGCTGCCCGGCGAGTCCTCCGACCCGCGAGCCCGGGCCCCGCTGGCCGCCCAGGGCGTGCGGGACGGCGACGAGCTGCTGACCGTCGGCGGCCGCCCGGTCGACCCGGTCCGCGGACCGCTGCCGCTGCTGGCCGGCACCGGCGGGACCACCGTGGAGCTGGCGCTGCGCAGCGCCCCGGACGGGCCGGTGCGGCGGATCACCGTCACCCCGCTGACCGACGAGCGGGCCATCCGCTACCAGGACTGGGTGGCCAGACGCCGTTCCCTGGTCCGGGAGTTCAGCGACGGCCGGTGCGGCTACCTGCACATCCCGGACCTCGGAGGCTCCGGCTGGGCCCAGTTCAACCGCGACCTGCGCCGCGAGCTGGACAAGCCGGCCCTGGTGCTGGACGTGCGCGGCAACGCCGGCGGCAACGTCTCCGAACTGGTGCTGGAGAAACTCACCCGGCACGTCCTCGCCTGGGACTTCAGCCGGGACCGCCAACCGGTCCGCTGGCCCCGGGACGCGCTGCGCGGCCCGATGGTGGCCCTCGCCGACGAGGCGACCAGCTCGGACGGCGACGTGGTCATCGCCGCGATCAAGCTGCTCGGCCTCGGCCCGGTGATCGGCAACCGGACCTGGGGCGGGGTGGTCGGGATGACCGGGCGGCACACCCTCGGCGACGGCACCCAGATCTCGGTGCCGAAGAACGCCTCCTGGTTCGGCGGCGGCCTCGGCTGGTCGATCGAGAACCGCGGCGTCGAACCGGACGTGCACGTGCTGCGCACCCCGCAGGACTGGGCCCGCGGGCGCCACCCCGAACTGGTCGCCGCCGTCCAGCTCGCCCTGGATCTGCTGGAGGACCTGCCCGCGGCGGCGCCCCCGCCGGAGTCCACCCCCCGGCCGGACCTGCGGCGCCCGCCGCTGCCGCCGCGCACGCGCTGATCCCCCCGGGCGCGGGACCCGGGGGGCGCGGGGGTCACGGCCCGGTCAGTCCCAGGGGTCGCCCTCGGCCGTCATGTTCTCGGCGGCGCGCCGGTCGGCCTCCTCCTGCGCGGACTGCGCGGAGAGCCGCTCCGACTCGCGGGTCCCCCGCGCCCGCTCGACCTCGTCGCTGTACGCGTCGGCGGCCTCGTCGTGGGCCAGGGCGGCGCGCTCGGTGGCGTCCTGCCCGGCGGTGTCGTGCGCCTTGTGGCGGAACCTGTCGAAGATGCCCATGACTCCTCCTCCGGACGGATACCGGGCTGCCCCCACTCTCACACCGGTGCCGGACCGCCGCACCTTGAGTCCTTGGTCCCGGTCGGACGCGTCCAAGGGCCGTAGCGGGGCGGCCCGCGGCGGGCGCAGGGTGGAGCCGTCGGCCGATCTGACGTCCACCGTCTGGAGCCCGCTGTGACCGTCGCCCACCCCGAACGCCCCACCCGGCGCCCCGCCGAGGACCTGCACGACGGACCGCGCCGCCGGGTCGGCCCGCTGGCCGCACTGGACGGACGGCTGCCCGGACCGCACGACCTGCTGCTGATGCAGTGCCCGGGCTCGCTGCGGCCGCTCGCCGGTGGCGCACTGCCGCCCTGGGCCCGGGCGGTACTGCGCGCGCACCCGTGGGTCACCGTCGGGCGGGCGCCCGTGCTGCTCGCGGCGCCGACCGCGCCGGGCCCGCAGCGCTGCGCCCGGGACGACGCCCCGGCGCCCGACCAGTGGATCCCGGTGACGGTGCGCGGCGCGCGGCCCGGTCAGCGCCTGGACGCGCTGGCGCCCTGGGCGGCCGTCGCCCGGACCCTGCGGCCGGAGCAGCTGGTGGCCCGGCGGGCCCGGCTGGCCCCCGGACGGCTCGCCGACGTCCCGGCCCTGGCGCTGCTGCCGGAGGTCGACCGGCTCGTCGCCGACCACCGGCTGGCCTGGGGCCCGATCGGCGCGGTCGGCTACGAGCTGGGCAGCGGGGTGCCGGTCGCCGGGCCGCTGAGCCCGCTGCGGCTGGTGCTGCGGGCCCCGCACCCGGTCAGCCGGCGGGACGCGCTCCAGCTGCGGCGCGCGCTGAGCAAGCTGCCGGTGCCGGTGCAGGCCGAACTGGAGACCCGCTACGGCGCGGTGCTGCTGGCGGAGTACGCGGCGGGGCCGCAGGCGCTCACCCTGCTGACGCCGTACGGGCCCCGGGAGGTCCACGATCCGTGGTTCCCCCGGGGCCCGCTGTACTGAGGGGTGCGGTCAGCCGCTGACGCTGGGCGCGCCGGTCTCGAGGTGCCCGGTGAACCGCTGCGACCAGGTGGCGTCCGCGTCCACCGTGACGGTGAAGTCGTACCAGCCGTTGCCGTAGGCCACCGCGTTGAAGTAGTCGCTCACGCTGCCGCCGGCCGGCACCTGGTACGTCCAGGGGCCGTCGGTGCGGTAGTTGTTCGACGCGATGGTGAAGGTGAGCGGGGTGCTGCCGGAGTTGGCGAGCCGGAAGTAGAGCGCCAGCTTGCCGGTGCCCGGCTCGACCGCGTACGAGGCGGTGACGGCCGCGTTCTTGCCCGCCTTCGTGGCGTCGCCCTTGAAGCGGCGCAGGAAGCGGTTGGGGCCCACCACCGTGAGGTCGTACGGGCCGCCGCCGAAGCCGGTGCCGCAGTTGAAGAAGTCGCTGGTGCTGCCGCCCGGGTCGACGGTGTACTGCCAGGGGCCGCCGCTGCGGTAGGCGTTGGCGTAGGCCGCGAAGTGCGCGGACTTGGTGGCGGCCGCGCCCTGGTTGGCCATCGCGATCCAGACCTTCATCACCCCGCCGGAGCCGAACTCCAGGTGGTCCAGGTTGGCGTTCGGCTGGTACGGCAGGGCGCGGGCCTGCCGGGTGCCGGACTCCTGGAGCGGCAGCTGGTTGTTCACCGGCGCCGGGTTGGGCAGCGGGCCACAGGCGGACAGGCCGATGGTCTGCGAGGTGTCCGGCAGCGCGGGCAGGCCGTAGACCGGGTTGGCGAAGTCGAAGGCGCTGGTGAGGTCGCCGCAGACGCGGCGGCGCCAGTCGCTGATGTTCGGACAGGTGGCCGGGGTGCCGAGGGCGGTGGTCCAGGCCTCCAGGAAGCGCAGCACCGAGGTGTGGTCGAAGGTCTCGGAGTTGACCCAGCCGCCGCGGGTCCACGGCGAGACCGCGATCAGCGGGACGCGGAAGCCGAGGCCGATGTTGGTGCCGCTGTAGAACTCGCCGGGCGTGCCGGCCGGGGCGACCGGCGGCGGGACGTGGTCGAAGAAGCCGTCGTTCTCGTCGTAGTTGACGAACAGGACGGTGGAGTTGAAGACGTCCGGGTTCGCGTTCAGCGCGTCGACCACGTTGTGGACGAAGTGCGCGCCGTCGGCCGGGGTGGCGTAGGGGTGCTCGGAGGAGGCCTGGTCCGGGACGATCCAGGAGACCTGCGGCAGGGTGCCGTTGAGCACGTCGGCCCTGATCGCGGCGACGATGTCGTCCGGGGTGCGGCCGGTGACCTTGGGCACCGAGCCCATGCCCTTGACGGCCAGCGGGCTGCCGGCCGGGGCGTTCGCGAACTGGGTGAAGTAGGCCAGCGCGTTGTCGCCGTAGTTGTCGGCGGCGTTCTGGTAGACCTTCCAGCTCACGCCGGCGTTCTCCAGCGCCTCGGCGTAGGTCTGCCAGCGCAGGCCCTTCTCGTCGCCGCCGTCGTAGGCCGGACCGCCGGCGGCGCCGGCCGGGTCGATCTGGCCCGACCAGTGGTAGGTGCGGTTGGGGCCGGTCGCGCTCAGCACCGAGCAGTGGTACGCGTCGCAGATGGTCCAGTTCTCGGCCAGCGCGTAGTGGAACGGGATGTCCTGGCGGGTGAGGAACCCGAGGGTGCGGACGTTGCCCTTGGCGGCGACCCAGGAGTCGAGCTTGCCGCCGTTCCAGGCCTTGTGCTGGTCGCTCCAGCCGTGCGCGAGGTCGCCGTTGCACTGGGCGAGGCGCTCGGGGTCGGCCCCGCCGGCCGGCTTGGTCTGGCTGAACTGCCACGGGTACTGGCGGCCGAGCCCGTTGGGCTGGTTGAAGACGCTGTAGCCGCCGGAGATCTGGATGGCGCTGCGGTCGGCGAAGCCGCGCACGCCGCGCAGGGTGCCGAAGTAGTGGTCGAAGCTGCGGTTCTCCTGCATCAGGATCACCACGTGCTGCGCGTCGGCGATGGTGCCGCTGTGCCGGAGGCCGGCGGTGGCGGCGGTGGCGGCGGTGGCGGCGGTGGCGGTGGTTCCCGCGGTGCTCGGGGCGGCCCCCGCCGCCCCGCTGCCGGCCACGGCGAGGCCCGCCGCCGCGGCTCCGGACAGCGTGACGAACTTCCTACGACTCAGCTCGGCCATCAGTCCGGCCCGTCCCTTCGCTGGCGATGTTGTGTACACAAGTCGGGGCTCATCGATCGCGCAGCATCTTCCACCGCGGCCCGAGCGGCCCACCAGATGCCCGCGGCAGGGTTGGTGGACTGTTCGTCCGGCGGTCACCGAACGACGGCGGGCTGAACGGGCGGCGGAAACCCCGGGGAGGGACGGCGGGGGCCTGGCCCGGAGGGACGGCGGGGCCGGGGTCAGCGGTCCCGCACCGTGATCCCCAGGGCGTGGGCGAACTGCGGCGCCAGCTCCAGCAGCTGGGTGGAACTGATGACCGCCCCGCGCAGCCCCTCGTGGCCGTCCGCCAGGCCGAGCCGGGCGGCGTCGCGCAGGTCGGCCCCGCTCAGGGTGGCGCCGCGCAGCCGGACCTCCTCCAGCGTCGAGCCGGGGAAGGAGACCTCCGTCAGCCTGGCCCCGCCGAAGTCCACGTCGCGCAGCAGGCAGTCCTCGAAGACGACGTCCCGCAGGACCGCGGCCCGCAGGTTGACCGCCTCCAGCTTGCAGCCCCGGAACACCACCCGGCGCAGCGCCGAGCCGTGCGCGGCCACCCCGGCGAGCACCCCGCCCAGGACGGCGGTGTCCTGCCACTCGGAGTCGCTCAGGTCGCAGGCCACCCAGCGGCCGGCCTGCACCCAGACCTCGTTGAACCGGGCCTGGCGCAGCTTGACCCCGCTGAGCGCGACCCCGGTGAAGGCGCACTCCAGGAAGGCCGCCCCGGCGGCCGACTCGTCGGTGTGCTCGCCACCGTCGAAGTGCACGGTGTCGTAGTGCTCGTCGCTGCGCAGCGCCCCCGTGTGCGGGCTGAGCAGCTCCGCGTAGGGCAGGTCGGCGAGCTGGTCGGGGACGGAGCGCGGCATGGCGGGCACCTCACGGTCGGGCGGCACGGACGACCGGAGCGGTCGGCGCCGGCCGGAGCCGTCGCGGCGGTCGGACGGATCTCGTCCGCATGCTCGCACGCGGCACCGACAACGCCCCGGAGCACGCCGGGCGCCCGGCCCGGGCGACGCGCGGGGCCGCGACGCCGGGCAGGAGACGGGCAGGAGACGGGCCGTGACGCGCGGGCGCCCCGGCCCGGCCGCTGCGGACGGCGGCCGGGCCGGGGCGGTCACCGGGGGATCAGCCTCGCGCCCAGAGGGAGTTGACGCGGCTGCGCTCGGTGCTGTTCGGGTAGGGGTTGGTGCAGGAGGTGCCGGGGCCGCCACCGGACATCAGCTCGCTGCACGGGCCCGAGTAGTGGTCCGGCAGGCCGAGCACGTGCCCGGTCTCGTGCGCGGTCACCCGCACCGAGTTGTACTGCCGGTTCTGCTGGTAGTCGAGGAAGATGTAGCCGCGCCCGTGGCCGTCGGTGCTGGCGTAGGAGCCGCGGCTGTCGTTGCCCTCGTAGTAGCGGAAGTCGGCGGCCGAGCCGGAGCGCAGCTGGACGTTGCTGACCGAGCTGTTCCAGATCTGTGCGGCCTGGGAGATCTGGTTGCGGAAGCTCGGCGCCGAGCTGGCGTCGTAGGTGACGACCACGGTGGCCAGGTTCGGGTTGGCGGCCTGCTTGGCCTTGGCGGAGGCCATCACGGCCTGGAAGAACGCCTGGTTGTCCGCGGTCTCGGCGGCCGAGCCGGCGTACGTCGAGGCGGTGTAGCCCTGGACGGCCGCGGCGGGGGTGGCGGCGGCCGCGGCGGTGGTGGGCAGCACGGCGAGGCCGGCGGCGAGGGCGAGGCCCAGGGTGGCGGACAGCACGGATCGCTTCATGTGGGGGCTCCGATTCCGGTGGTGTCCGGCCGGGTTGGGGGCCGGCTTGGGGGGACACCTGGTCAGCGGGTGATGTCCCAGAGCTTCGGGCAGCCCGGCGGGCGGGCGGATGATGTCAACCGGTGATAGCCCGACCCAATACCCCTTCGGGCGGCGGGATTTGGAACGTCCTTTTCCTCGCCTTGACCCGCGCGTGCCCCTGGCTTTCGGTTCCGCCGGGGGCTAGGCTCGGCGCGGGGAAGTAACCGAAGCGGCGGGCCGCCCGATTCCGGCCGGGCGGCCCGCTGCTCCCGAGGCCGGCGCCGACTCGGCTGCCGGGGCGCGTGTTCGCCGGCGGTGCCGGTCAGTTCGCGGGCGCGACACCGTTCGCCCAGAGGGCGTCGACCTGGCCGCGCTCGTTGCCGTCGGGGTAGGGATTGGTGCAGGACGGGCCGGGGCCGCCGCCGGACATCAACTCGCTGCACGGGCCCGAGTAGTCGTCGGGCAGGCCGAGCACGTGACCGGTCTCGTGCGCGGTGACGCGGAGCGAGTCGTACTCCTGGTTCTGCTGGTAGTCGAGGAAGACGTAGCCGTGGCCGTGGCCGTCGGTGCTGGCGTAGGAGCCACGGCTGTCGCTGCCCTCGTAGTAGGAGAAGTCGCCGCCACCGCCGGTCTCCTGGAGCTGGACGTTGCGCACCGAGCTGTTCCAGATCTGCGCGGCCTGGGCTATCTGGCCGGTGAAGGAGGGCGCGTTGGCGGTGTCGTAGGTGACGGTGACGGTCTGCAGCCACGGGTTCGCGGCTCGCTTGGCCCGGACGGAGGCCGTCACGGCCCGGAAGAACGCCTGGTTGTCCGCGGCCTCGGCGGCCGAACCGGCGTACGCCGGGGCGGTGTAGCCCTGGACGGCCGCGGCGGGCGGGGCGGTGGCGGGTGCGGCGACGGCGGTGGCGGGCAGGCCGGCGAGGCCCGCGGCGAGGACCAGGCCGAGGGCGGCGGACAGCACGGATCGATTCATGTGGGGGCTCCGGATTCGCGGTGCGCCGACCGCCGGACCGGTGGGGGCCGGACGCGGCGGCGGCGGACGGTGGGGCGCCCCGACCGGAGGCCGGGGCGGATTCGCTGCACCCGAGCTTCGACCCGTCCGCGCCCGGCGCGGATGATGTCAACCGGCGATAGCGCGGCCGCATACCGGCGGTCCCCGCCGCTTGACCCTCTGTCATGTCCTTGGCGAGAAAGGCCGTCGACGTCTATGCTCCCCGGGTGGAGCTCGACGTGAGACACCTCCGGGTGCTGTGCGCGGTCGCCGACGCCGGCAGCCTCCGCAAGGCCGCGCTCCAACTCGGCATGACCCAGCCCTCCCTCACCACCCAGCTGCACCGCATCGAACGGGCCGTCGGCGGTGCCCTGTTCACCCGCGAGCAGACCGGCAGCCGGCCCACCGCGCTCGGCCACTCGGTGCTGTCCCGGGCCCGGCCGGTGATCGCCGAGATGGCCGCCCTGGTCGCCGCCGCCCGCCAGGAGGCCCGCGACGCGGCCGGGCCCGGTCGGCAGCGGCGGCTGCGCATCGGCAGCGTGGGCAGCCGGGCGGTCGCCGCCTGGCTGCGCCGGGTCCACGAACGGCTTCCGGAGACCGACACCACCATCCACGTCGACGTCTCCGCCAGCGCGCTGCTGCGGCTGGTCGCCGCCGACCAGCTGGACGTAGCCTTCGTGAACGAGAGCGAGGGCTTCCCGCTGCGGGTGCCGCCGGACGCCGAGCACCGGGTGCTGATGGCCCGGGAGCCGCAGTTCGTCGCGCTCGCCACCGGCCACCCGGCCGCCGCCCGGACGGTCGTCCACCTCGCCGACCTCGCCGAGGACACCTGGATGGTCGACCCGACCGCCGACCACGAGTACGCGGCGATGCGCCGGGTGTTCAGCGAGGCCGGGCTCAACCCCCGGGTCGTCCAGGTCCGGGACAACGCGACCGCCGCCGAACTGGTCGCCTCCGGCGAGGCCGTCCGGCCGTGCCAGCCGACCTCCGCCCCCGGGCCGGGCACCGTGGTGCGCCCCGTGCACGGGGACCCGCTGGCCGTCCGGCTGCTGTTCACCTGGCGGGCGCGCTCGCTCAGCCCGCCCGCCCTGGACACGCTGTACGACGAACTGCGCGCCGCCTACCTGGACCTGGCCAGGGTCAACCCGGCGTACCTGGACTGGCTGGCCCGGCACGAGCCGGTCCTGCTGGAGTGCGCCTGACCGGACCGGCCGGGTCCCGCCAGAGCGCCCGACCCGGCCGGTCCCGCCCCGGCCCGGCCCGGTGCGGCCGGCCTCCCGGCGGCGCGGTCAGCCCTCGCGAGTGTGCAGCACCACCCCGACCGCCACGGTCAGCGCGCAGACCAGGCCCGCCGCGAGCACCCCGGAGCCGCCGAGCGCGGTGCAGGCCAGCACCAGCACCGCCCCCGCCGGGGCGAGCGCCTGCGCCAGACCGGCTTTGGTGTGCCGGGAGTGCAGCAGCCAGACGGTGAACAGGTAGAGCGCGGTGGGCACGGTGACGGTCGCGGTGGCCGCCGTCGCCGAGATCTCCGCCTTGTGCACGGCCGACTCCACCGCCACCTCCAGCCCGGTGCCGATCGCGGCGGCCGCGCCGAACACCAGGTAGTGGCCGTAGCCCCAGGCGAAGGCCTGCCGGTTGGAGCGCAGGTGCTCGTGCACCGACCGGGCGAAGTAGATCCACCAGGCGGAGAAGCAGATCAGCAGGCCGCCGGCCGCCACCGGCAGCAGCCGGCCCAGCCCCTCGTGCTCGTCCACCGCCGACTGCACCGCGATGGTCGCCGCCGCCACCGTCTCGCCGAGCACGATCAGGGTGAACAGCCCGTACCGCTCGGCGATGTGGTGCGGGTGCCAGGTGGTCTGCATCCGCAGCTCGGCCACCACCGGCACGGCCAGTTCGGCCAGCACGCCGATCGGGATGACGTACGGCCGGGCGGCGTCCGGCAGGAAGAGCAGCACCACCCAGGCGATCTGGCACAGCGTGATCCCCAGCGCGTACCGCAGTGCGACCCGCCTCGCCTCGCCCTGCTCGCTGGCCGCCGCGCGCAGCCACTGGGTGACCATCGCCAGGCGCATCACCACGTACCCGGTGACCGCCAGCGTCAGGTCCTGGGTGGCGAACAGGCGCGGCACCCCGGCCGCGAGGATCAGCACGCCGGCGATCTGCACCAGCGTGGTGATCCGGTACGGCACGTCGTCGCAGTCGTACGCGGAGGCGAACCAGGTGAAGTTCATCCAGGCCCACCAGATCGCGAAGAAGGCGAGGACGTATCCGCGCAGGCCCTCGCCGTAGTGGCCGGCCGCCAGGTCGTGGGCGAGCTCGCGCCCGGCCTGCCCGACCGCGACCACGAAGCAGAGGTCGAAGAAGAGCTCCAGCGGGGTGGCGACCCGGTGCGGCTCGTTGCGGTCGCGCGGGACCATCCGGCGCACCGGGCGCGGATCGGCGGGACGCGGGTGGGGGGCTGCGGCGGAATCGCTGGCCATCGGTGCTGCTCCGGGGTGGGAGGGGCGGGCTCTCCCGCGCATCCTGGCAGCGGCCCGGGCCCGGCGCACGCACCGGCGCGACGGGTCCGGCCGTTCGTACACCCGGGCACGATGTGCCGGTTCGCCCCTTTTTTCCTTGCCGTCAGCCGTAGTTGACGTCCGGGTGCGCGAACCGGGTGACAGCGCGACGGGTTTCCGGGCGCGCCCGCGCGCTGCGCGCGCGACCCGCCGGACCATCCGGCTAGATTCGTCCCCGGTTGGAAGAGCGCGGGCCCTGCGGGGCCCCACGACACGGGCGGCCTGCGGGCAACGCGGAAGGTCAAGGCCGGTGGCAGGACAGCGGGGGCGGCGCAGCCGACCCAGCCGTGTCCGCACCACCGGCCTCGTGATCACCGCGCTGCTCGCCAGCGCCTGCCGTGCGGCCGGTGCCGCCGCACCCGCGACGGGGGCTACTTCTCCCAGCCGACCTTGGCGTAGTCCTCCCCCGCGAGCCCGAAGGCGCCGTAGTTGGCGAGGCCCTTGCGCGTCGCCAGCACCACCGGCCGCTGGTAGAGCTCGACGGTGTGGCCGAGCTCCCAGATCTTCGCGTCCGCCTGGTTGTACAGCTTCGCGGCCTCCGCCGCGTCGACCGTCCCGGCCGCCTTCTTCAGCAGGTCGTCGATCTCCTGACTGCCCAGCCGGGACGGGTTGTTGAAGGTGTTGTCGCCCACCGGCAGGCGGAAGTTGGGCAGGCTCTTGGAGAGCGGGAAGGAGTCGGTGTTGCGCCAGCTCGCGATCTCGAACTTGCCCGGGTTCACGTACTTGGTGAAGAAGTCGTTGGACGGCACCTTGTCCAGGTCGACCTTGACGCCGGCCGCCTGCCACATCGCCGCCGCCGCGGTGGCCAGGTCGATCTGGGCCTGCGGGGTGGCGTCGTTGACCACCCAGTGCAGCTCCAGCGGCTTGCCGTCCCGGGTGCGCGGCTGACCGCCGCCGGCGTCCTTCCAGCCGGCCTCGTCCAGCAGCTTCCTGGCCGCGGCGAGGTCGAACCTGGCCCACTCGCCGGAGTTGTCCTGGTAGCCGGCCTGGTTGGGCATGAGGATGTGGTTGCCGAGCGGCTTGAACTCCACCGGCACCCCGTTGTTGGCGATCTTGATCAACGCGGACCGGTCGAGCGCCTTGCCGAGCGCCTGGCGGACCTTCTGGTCGGCCAGCGCGCCGCCGCCGCCGAAGGATATGTGCACCTCGTCCCACGGGCTCGCGCTGCGGATCACGGTGTCCTTGGCGTCCTTGAGCTGCCCGTACGCGGTCGCGGTGCCGGCCGTGGCGAGGTCGATCTCGTTGTTGAGGTACGCCTGGGTGGTCGCCGACTGGGACATCACCCGGAAGGTGATCCGGTCGAGCTTGGCCCGGGTGCCCCACCAGGCCGGGTCCGGGACGAGGGTGAGGGTCTGCGCGGTCTTGTCCGCCGATCCGACCTTCAGCGCGCCGGCGGTGATCGGGATCCTGTCCACCCAGCCCTTGTTGAAGTCGTCCGGGGTGGCGATGCCGGCCGCCGGGATCAGCGGGCGGAACAGGTTCTGCCAGTCCGCGTACGGCTCCGAGAAGGTCACCTTCACCTCGGACGGGTCCGCGCCCTGCTCGACGGCGGAGATCTGCTCGTAGCCGGAGGGGTCGGAGATGTTGTACGCCGGGTCCTTGCCGTTGCTGGTCTGCCAGTCCGCCTTGAAGTCCAGGTAGCTCAGCGGCTTCCCGTCCGACCACTTGGCCTTGGGGTTGAGCTTGTAGGTGATCACCTGCGGCGAGGTCGAGGTGACCTTGGCCTCCAACAGGTAGTCGGTGTTCGGCAGGAAGCTGCCGGAGGGGTCGGTGTTGAACAGCGACGGCTCCAGCGCGCGCATGATCGAGACCGCGTCGCCGTAGGTGCCGTCCACCTGGAACGGGTTCCACTGGCTGATCCACTGGTAGAGCGGCAGGCGCAGCTCGCCGCCGTCCTTCACCTGGTCCAGCGGCTTGGCGTTGATGTCCTGGGAGTCCTGTCTCGGCGGCTCGCTCTTGGCCACGGTGTCGGCCGACCCGCCCCCGCCCGAGGTGCACGCGGTGACCGCCAGCGCGACGGCGGCCGCGAGGGCGGTGGCCCGGCCGAGTCGGCGGGCCGTGGTGGAAGCGTCCATGGGAGTCCCCCTGGTGAGTTCTTCTGAGTTCTTCAGAGCGGGAGTTGGGCCGCGCGAGGTGTGGCGGGGCTTGAGCGTGGGCAGCCAATTCGGCACCGGGCCAGCAGAACGTAACAGCGGATCAGATCCGCCACCAGGGGGAGGAACGCACACCTGATCCAGACGTCACACGCGGCAACACCACCGCAACACCCCGGCCGTGCGCCGGTGCAAGACTCTGACCTGCTGTTTCCCAGAGGGCCCGGACCGGGCCTCCGACCGAAGGCCACCACCCGATGCCCACCAGACGCGTCGGCCCCGCCCCCGCCACCCCGGGCGGACGCTGATGCTCCGCTACCTGGCGAAGCGGCTGAGCTACTACGCCGTGCTCCTGATCGCCGCCGTGTTCCTGGCGTACGCGATATCCGCGACCGCCCTGCAACCGCGCACCTACTTCGACGCCAAGGTCCCGCGCCCCGCCGCCGAGTCGGTGGAGCGCCAGCTCACCGCGCTCAACCTGAACGACCGCACGCCGGTCGTCGAACGCTTCGGCCACTGGGCCGGCGGCCTGCTCCGGGGCGACCTCGGCCGGACCATCCACGACACCCCGGTCACCGACGACTTCGGTCGCCGGGTCTGGGTCTCGCTGCGCCTGCTGCTGGTCGGCAGCCTGCTCGGCATGCTCCTCGGCGTCGCCGTCGGGGCGTGGGGCGCCGTCCGGCAGTACCGGTTCTCCGACCGGCTGCTCACCGTGACCTCCTTCGTCCTGCTCTCGACCCCCGTCTTCCTGGTCGCCCTGTTCCTCAAGAACGGCGCCATCGCCGCCAAGGACGCGGCCGGCCACGACGTCGTCCCGTTCACCGGCTACGAGACCCCCGGGCTGACCGGCGGACTCGGCGCCCACCTCGCCGACTGGGCGCTGCACCTGCTGCTGCCCACCGTCTCGCTCGCCCTCGGCGGCCTCGCCACCTACAGCCGCTACCAGCGCGGCACCATGCTCGACGTGCTCGGCTCCGACTACCTGCGCACCGCCGAGGCCAAGGGCCTCACCCGGCGCCGGGCGCTGCTCAAGCACGGGCTGCGGACCGCCGTGATCCCGATGTCGACGATGTTCGCCTACAGCTTCCTGGGCGTCTTCACCGGCGCGATCTTCACCGAGACCATCTTCGGCTGGCACGGCATGGGCGAATGGCTGATCCAGTCCATCAACGAACAGGACGTCAACTCCGTGGTGGCGGTCAACCTGTTCACCGCCGTGGTCGTCCTCGCCTCCGGCTTCCTCGCCGACACCCTGCACGCCGCCCTCGACCCGCGCGTGCGGTCCTGACCGGAGGTGACCTGACGTGACCACCATCGCCGCGGAGCCGGCCGCGCCCGCCCCCACCCCCGCGCCGCGGACCGCCGGCCGCGGGCGGCTCGTCCTCGCCCGGCTGCTCGCCGCCCGCGGAGCCCTCGCCGGAGCCGTCGTCGTCCTGCTGCTGTTCGTGCTCGCCTTCGGCGGGCCGTACCTCACGCCCTGGGACTACGCCACCCCCGACTTCACCGCGCTGCACCGACCCCCCTCCGCCGAGCACTGGTTCGGCACCAACGGGATCGGCCAGGACGTGTTCGCGCAGACCGTCCGGGGCCTGCAGAAGTCCCTGGTGATCGGCCTGCTGGTGGCACTGTTCTCCACCGTGCTGGCCTCCCTGGTCGGCGCCTGCGCCGGCTACTTCGGCGGCTGGACCGACCGGGTGCTGATGTTCCTGGTGGACCTCCTGCTGGTCTTCCCGAGCTTCCTGATCATCACCGTCGTCTCGCCCCGGCTGCGCAGCGCCGGCTGGATCGCCTTCGTGCTGCTGCTCGCCCTGTTCAACTGGATGATCACCGCCCGGGTGGTCCGCTCGATGACCATCTCCCTGCGCGAGCGCGAGTTCGTCCGCGCCGCACGGTTCATGGGCGTCCGGCCGCTGCGGATCATCACCCGGCACGTCCTGCCGAACGTCGCCTCCTTCCTCATCATCGACGCGACCATCGCCGTCGGCGGCGCCGTGATGAGCGAGACCGCGCTCTCCTACTTCGGGTTCGGCGTCAAACCGCCGGACGTCTCGCTCGGCACCCTGCTCGCCGCCGGCACCAGCGAGGCCCCGGTCTTCCCCTGGATGTTCTACTTCGCCGCCGGACTGCTGGTGCTGTTCGTCCTCGCCGTCAACCTGATCGGCGACGGGCTGCGCGACGCCCTCGACCCCACCGCCGGGAGCGCGCCCCGCCGCCGCTCCGCCCGTAGGAAGCGCCCGTGACCACCACCGTCGACACCCCCCTGCTCGCCGTCCGGGACCTCCGGGTGGACTTCGCCGGGCCGCACGGTCCGGTCCCCGCCGTCCGCGGGGTGGACCTCACGCTGCGGCGCGGCGAGACCCTCGGCATCGTCGGCGAGTCCGGCTCCGGCAAGTCCGTCACCGCGCTGTCCGTGCTCGGCCTGCTGCCCGGTACCGCCGAACTCCGCGGCTCGGTGCGCCTGGACGGGCGGGAGCTGGTCGGACTGCCCGGCCGGGAGCTCGCCGCGATCCGCGGCCGCCGGGTCGCGATGGTCTTCCAGGACCCGCTGTCCGCCTTCACCCCGGTCTACCGGATCGGCGACCAGATCGCCGAGGCGGTCCGCATCCACCAGCGGGTCGACCGGGCCGCCGCCCGCCGCCGGGCCGCCGAACTCCTCGAGCTGGTGGGGATCCCCGACCCCGGACGGGCCCTGGACAGCTTCCCGCACGAGTTCTCCGGCGGCATGCGCCAGCGCGCCATGATCGCCATGGCGATCGCCAACGACCCCGACGTCCTGCTCGCCGACGAACCCACCACCGCCCTGGACGTCACCATCCAGGCCCAGGTGCTGGACGTGCTGCGCACCGCGCGGCGGGAGACCGGCGCGGCCCTGGTCCTGGTCAGCCACGACCTCGGGGTGATCGCCGGCATGGCCGACCGGGTCGCGGTGATGTACGCGGGCCGGGTGGTCGAGTCGGCCGGGGTGGACGAACTGTTCACGGCCCCTCAGCACCCCTACACCCTCGGGCTGATCGGTGCGGTGCCCCGGCTGGACGGGCGCGGCGGCGCCCTCGTGCCGATCCCCGGCACCCCCGCGCCGATGGCCGACCTGCCGCCGGGCTGCCCGTTCGCCGCCCGCTGCCCGATGGCCGAGGAGCGCTGCACGACGGCGGAGCCGCCGCTGACCGGGGGCGGAGCCGGGAACGGGGACGGGAGCGGAGCCGGGGACGGGGAGCACCTGGCGGCCTGCGTGCGCTCGGCGGAGCTGGCCGGGCGCCGGCCCGCACCAGCCGAGGTCTACCCGGTGCCGGCGCTGCCGCCGGCCGCCGCCGCCCCGGCGGACCGCGGCTCGCGGGCCCCGGTGCTCTCGGTCAGCGGCCTCGGAAAGACCTTTCCCCTCCTCAAGGGGACGGTGTTCAAGCGCCGGGTCGGCGAGGTCTACGCGGTCGACGGCGTCGACCTCGACCTGCGGGAGGGCGAGACCCTCGGCCTGGTCGGCGAGTCCGGCTCCGGAAAGTCCACCACCCTGTTCGAACTGCTGAACCTCGCCGCCCCGGAGACCGGCCGGATCGAGGTGCTCGGCCGCGACACGGCCGAGCTCACCCGGGCCGAGGCCCACCGGCTCCGCGCCGAACTGCAGATCGTCTTCCAGGACCCGATGGCCAGCCTCGACCCCCGGATGCCGATCGGCGACATCGTCGCCGAGCCGCTGCGCGCCCAGCACGCCGCCGCCGGCGAGATCGCCCGCCGGGTGCCCGAGCTGCTGCGCCAGGTCGGCCTCGACCCGGCGCACGCCGTCCGCTACCCGCACCAGTTCTCCGGCGGGCAGCGCCAACGCGTCTCCATCGCCCGGGCCCTGGCCGTCCGGCCGAAGCTCCTGGTGCTGGACGAACCGGTCTCCGCACTGGACGTCTCCATCCAGGCCGGGGTGCTCAACCTCCTCCAGTCGCTCAAGGCCGAGCTCGGCCTCTCCTACCTGTTCGTCTCCCACGACCTCTCGGTGATCCGGCACCTCGCCGACCGGGTCAGCGTCATGTACCTCGGACGGACCGTCGAACAGGGCGAGGTCTCCGCCGTCTTCGAACGCCCCCGGCACCCCTACACCCGGGCCCTGCTCTCCGCCGTCCCGCTGCCCGACCCGGCCGCCGAACGCGCCCGGGAGCGCATCCTGCTCGCCGGGGACCCTCCTTCCCCCACCGAGCGCCGCACGGGCTGCGCCTTCCGGACCCGCTGCCCGGTGTACGCCGGGCTCACCGGCTCCGCCGAGCGGGCGCGGTGCGAGCAGGAGCGGCCGGGCCTCGGGGACGGGCCGGGCCTCGGGGAGCGGCCGGGGGCTGCGGCCGGGGCGTCGGACCACCAGGCGGCGTGCCACTTCCCGGCGGCGTAGGCCGGCCGGGCCGACCGGCGGATCGTCACGGTGGGTGACCACTCGAAAGCGATTCGGCGGATCGGCCCGGCGCCGTGTAATGTTCTCCAGGTCAGCAGGCGCCGCTAGCTCAGTTGGTTAGAGCAGCTGACTCTTAATCAGCGGGTCCGGGGTTCGAGTCCCTGGCGGCGCACATGGCAAGGTCTCAGGCCGTCCACTCCGGTGGGCGGCCTGAGGCGTTTCCGGGCCGGGTGCCCGGGTGGCACCGGCGCCCCCGGGGGCGTCAGCCGGTGTCGAGGACGGCCGAGGCCACCGCGTCCGGGCGGTCGAACATCACCAGGTGTCCGGCGGGGGCGGTGGGGCGGTAGTCGGCCCCGAGCAGCGCGGCCAGCTCCCGCTGCCCGGCCAGCCAGGCCTCCGTCCGGCGGGTCCGGCACCCGTCGTCGGCGGCCAGCACCGTGACCGGCAGCCCCTCGGGCAACGGCCGGGCGGCGCGCAGCACGTCCAGTTCGGCGGCCATGTCGAGGTAGCTCGTGTTCTCCCGGAGCAGGGCGCGCAGCGACCGGCCCGTGCGGTAGCAGCGCCGGACCAGCGGCGGCGGGGCGAGGTCCTCGCGGCGGACGGTGCAGAGCCGGGCCACCGCCCGGCGGGCGGCCGGACCGAACAGGTACGGCACGGCCACGGCGGTGGCGGCCCCGGCGAGCGCCCTGGCCGCCAGGTCGCGGGCGGCGGGGGCCGGGTACGGCCGGGCCGCCGGCTCGACGCTGCCGTCGACCAGGACCAGCCCGGCGGCCCGGTCCGGGTGCACCCGGGCGAACGCCTCGACGTGGAAGGCGGCCAGCGAGTGGCCCACGGCGGTGCAGGGGCCGGCCAGCCCGAGCCCGTCCAGCACCGCGCGGATCCGCCCGGCCTCACCGGCCAGCGTCGGCACGGGCCGCCCCGCGGCGGGCTCCGGAGCGCTCAGCCCGTAACCGGGACGGTCGAAGCGGACGACGGTGCGGTACGGCGTGAGGAAGGGCACGACGAGGTCCCAGTCGAACCAGCTGCTGCCGAGGCCGCCGGTGAGCAGGCAGACCGGGCCGCCGCCCTCGACGCGGACGTGCAGCGGGACGCCGTCCACGCGCAGGAAGCGCGCCCGGGTGCGGGGGTCGGCGGGTGCGGTCATGTCGGGCCCCGGCCCCCCGGCCGACCGGCCCGCCGGTCCGCGCCGGGCTCCGGGGTCGCCGCCACCCCGGGTGCCCGGTTCGCCGCCGCGCCGACCGTCACGTCGCCCGTCGCCCCGACCCTCGCGTCCTCCGCCGCACCGTCCGGGCGGGCCAGGCCGCGGGCCAGCACGGCCAGCCAGCACGCGACCAACAGCACCTGGAGCCGCTGCCCGGCCCCGAGCGCCCAGGTGCCGCGACCGGCCTCGAAGGCGGCGATCGCGGCGAGGCTCCAGCCGGTGGCGAGCAGCTCGGCGCCGAGCAGCCACGGCCCGGCCCTGCGCACCGCCGGCCACCACCCGTACCGGCGGGCGGCGAGGGTGAGCACGGCCATTCCGGTGAGCGCGCCGAGCATGGCCAGGCTGCTGGTGACGGCGTGCGCGGTGTGGGTCGCCGGGACGAGCCCGGCGGTCTCCCGGGCGGCGCACATCTCGTCGCTGGTGGGGGCGCAGCTGAGCGGCAACCGGGAGTCGGCGGCCGTCGCCGCACCGAACAGGGCCAGGGCGGACCAGCCGACCAGGGCCTGTCGGCGCCCCGGGCGGGGAGCGCGGGGCCGGGCCCGGCCTCCGGCGAGCGCGGTGACGGCGGCGGCGAGCACGCTGAGCCCGGCGACCAGGTCGGTGGCCCGGAACAGGCCGCCCAGCGGCTGGTCCTCGGCCGCGAGTTCGCTGATGTAGGCCTGCACCGGGTCGAGTCCGGTGCTCAGCACGACCTCCAGCACCCAGGCCGTGTACGCCACGGCACTGAGCAGCAGCAGCGCGGCGGTCGCCGTCCGCGCGTTCGGGTGTCCGGGCTGGGAGCTGGGCACGGTTCCACCCTAACCGGCGGCGAACTGCACCCCAACCGGGCGGAAACGGACACCTCGGCGGCGGCACCGGCGGGGCGCCCTGGCGGCCCCCGGAGGCCGGTTCGAAGCACCCCCCGGAACCGTGTATTGTTTTCCAGGTCAGCAGGCGCCGCTAGCTCAGTTGGTTAGAGCAGCTGACTCTTAATCAGCGGGTCCGGGGTTCGAGTCCCTGGCGGCGCACAGACAGTTGGGGAGCCTCTCGCAACAGCGAGGGGCTCCTCAATTTTTTGGCCCTCGACGTCCGTTTTGCGTGTGATGTCGGTCTCGATTGCCGTTCCGGCGGAGCCATCCGGCCCGCCCGGCTCGTCCTGGGCAGTAAACCGGAATCGGGGCAAAGGTCCCCAACCGCCGATGTCCCCGTCTGTGCAGGCCGGTCCGTCCGCCCGCAGGAAAGGCCGCGCCTTGTCCGAGAACGCCCAGAGCGGCCGTCGCGCGCTGCTGGCCGGCCTCCGGCCGGTCGAGCGCCTCAAGCGCACCGCCCCCGCGCCCGGGGGCAAGAAGCCCCGCCGTCCGAAGCGGACCGGCTGGCGCCGGCTGCTCCCCACCTGGCGGATGAGCCTGCTCGGCCTCGCCGTGGCGCTGCTGCTCGGCGTCGGCCTGTTCGCCCTGGGCGTCGCGCTGGTGAAGGTCCCCGACGCGCACGCCGCCGCCACCGCGCAGAGCAACACCTGGCTCTACGCGGACGGCTCGGTGATCACCCGCACCGGGCAGACCAACCGGCAGAACGTCGGGCTGGACAAGGTGTCCCCCGCCGCGCAGCACGCCGCGCTGGCCGCCGAGGACCGCAACTTCTACCACGAGGGCGCCGTCAACGTGCAGGGCCTGCTCCGGGCCGCGGTCAACACCGCCAAGGGAGAGGGCACCCAGGGCGGCTCCACGATCACCCAGCAGTACGTGAAGAACACGTACCTGAACCAGAAGCAGTCCGTCACCCGCAAGGTGAAGGAGCTGTTCATAGCCATCAAGGTGGACGCCACCGAGAGCAAGGACGAGGTCCTCTCCGGCTACCTGAACACCTCCTACTACGGCCGCGGCGCCTACGGCATCCAGGCCGCCGCCCAGGCGTACTTCGGCGTCGACGCCTCCGCGCTCACCCCCGCCCAGGGCGCCTACCTGGCCACCCTGCTGAACGCGCCGAGTGCCTACGACGTGGCCACCGCGACCCCGGCCGGCAAGCAGAACGCCGTCAACCGCTGGAACTACGTGCTGGACGGCATGGTCAAGGAGGGCTGGCTCTCCGCCGCCGACCGCGCCGCCACCACCTTCCCCGACGTCAGGGACCCGCAGCCCAACCCGGGCCTGTCCGGCCAGTCCGGCTACCTGGTCAACGAAGCCACCCAGTACCTCACCGCCAACCAGATCATCAGCGAGAGCGAGCTGGCCAAGGGCGGCTACACGATCAAGCTGAGCATCGACCCGGGCCGCCAGCAGGCCCTGCAGGACTCCGTCCAGACGCAGCTGCACGACACCCTGAACCCGGACAAGCGGAAGAAGGACGCGGCCGCCCAGGCCGGCGCCGTCTCGGTGGACCCGAAGACCGGGGCGGTCGTCGCCCTCTACGGCGGCGTGGACTACGTCAAGCACTACGTCGACAACGCGACCCGGCGGGACTACCAGGCCGGCTCCACCTTCAAGGCGATCGCCCTGGCCGCCGCGTTCGAGAACGACGCCAAGACCCAGGACGGCCGGACGGTCACCCCGCGCACCGTCTACGACGGCACCAGCGGCCGCAAGGTCCGCGGCGGCAAGGGCACCCCGTACGCGCCGCCGAACGAGGGCGACAGGAGCTACGGCCAGATCTCCCTGCAGCAGGCCACCGACTGGTCGGTCAACTCGGCCTTCGCGCAGTTGGCCCAGGACACCGGATTGCAGAAGGTCAAGGACACCGGTGTCGCGCTGGGCCTGCCCGGCAACACCCCGGGGCTCGACCCGGTCCCGTCCATCCCGCTGGGTGCGGCCACCCCCAGCGTCCTCGACATGGCCGGCGTGTACGCCACGCTGGACAACGGCGGCAAGCAGATCACCCCGTGGCTGGTCCAGTCGGTCGACCGCGAGGGCGAGGCCGTCCCGCTGCCCGCCCACAAGACCACCCAGGCGATCAGCTCGGACACCGCGAACGAGGTCACCTCGATGCTCCAGGGCGTGGTGAGCGACCCGGGCGGCACCGGCTGGCGGGCCAAGGCGCTCGGGCGCCCGGTGGCCGGCAAGACCGGCACCACCGACGACCAGAAGTCGGTGTGGTTCGTCGGCTACACCCCCGAGCTGGTCACCTCGGTCGCCCTGTTCGGCCAGGAGCCGGGCACCGGCGCGCAGGTCAGCCTGAGCGGCGTCGGCGGGATCGACGGCGCGGCGGGCGGCCAGTACCCGGCGCAGATCTGGACCGGCTACATGAAGGCCGCGCTCAGGGGGCTGCCGGTCTCCGACTTCCCGGACCCGGCCGACGGCGGCGACTCCGCCGACCCCGGCGACCTGCCGACCGCGCCGTTCTCGCCCAGCGCCACGCCGTCGACCGGCACCGGCTCGGGTGCCACCACCGCGCCGGGCGCCCAGCCCGGCGACGGGTCCCGGACCGGCTCCAGGAACGGCAACGGCAACGGCTCCGGTGCGTCGACGCCGACGGGCGGGCCGAACCCGGGCGGCGGTGCCACCACCGCGCCCACCGACCCCGCCACCGGGCAGCCGACCTCGCCGCCGACCACCCAGCCGACGACGAAGCCCACGACCAAGCCCACCACGAGGCCGACGCCGACCACCGGCCCGACCACGGCCCCGACCACCCAGCCCACCACCCAGCCCACCGGCGGGACGGACCCGCTGGCCGGGGCGGGGACGTCCTCCGGTCAGTAGCGGGGGCCCCGGGTTCGGGCGCGAACCCGGGGCGCGGGCGCGGGGCGCCGGCCAGGGGGTTCGCGCGGCCTCGGGCGGCCTGCGGGGCGGGTGCGCGGGCGGGTGCGGGACGGCGCAGGTGATTGCGCCGCTGCGCACAGTTCCGTGCAGGACCAAATGCCGGAATGGCGCCTTACCGAAGCTCCGGTATGACTGTCACAATGCGTCGGTGCACGGATCAACAGCCCCATCCACCCGCCCCACCGGCAGGACCCTCGGCCTCAGCCTCGCCCTGGTCTCCGCCTTCGCCTTCGGAGGCTCCGGCACCGCCGCGAAGCCGCTGATCGAGGCCGGCCTCTCACCGCTGCACGTGGTGTGGCTCCGGGTCACCGGCGCGGCCGTGGCCCTGCTCCCGATCGCCTACCGGCACCGGGACGCCGTCCTGCGCCGCCCCGGCCTGCTGCTCGGCTTCGGCCTGCTCGCCGTCGCCGGCGTCCAGGCCTGCTACTTCGCGGCGATCTCCCGCATCCCGGTCGGCGTCGCCCTGCTCATCGAGTACCTCGGCCCGCCGCTGCTCATCGGCTACGTCAGGTTCGTCCAGCGCAAGCCGATCAGCCGGGGCGCGGCGATCGGCGCCGGGGTCGCGGTGAGCGGACTGGCCTGCGTGGTGGAGGTCTGGAACGGCCTCGGCTTCGACGCGCTCGGCGTGCTCTTCGCCCTGGGCGCCGCCTGCTGCCAGGTCGGCTACTTCCTGCTCGCCGACGCCGGCCGCCGGGGCGAGCGGCCCGTCGACCCGATGGCGGTCAGCGCCTACGGCCTGCTGATCGGCGCCGTCCTGCTCACCGCCTTCACCCGGCCGTGGCAGGCCGACTGGAGCCCGCTCGGCGGATCCGTGCTGATGAACGGGCACACGGTGCCCGCGCTGCTCCCGGCCGCCTGGATGATCCTGGTCGCGACCGTGCTCGCCTACCTGACCGGCGTGATCTCCGTGGGCTACCTCTCGCCGCCCATCGCCGGGGTGGTGGCCAACCTCGAGGCGGTCGTCGCCACCGTGCTGGCCTGGGTGCTGCTCGGCGAGCACCTCGGCCTGCCGCAGATCGCCGGTGGTCTGCTGGTGCTGGCGGGCGCCTTCGCGGCGCAGGCCAGCAAGCCGCCGGCCGACCCGGAAACGGTGGCCGCAGCCGTCGCCGGCGCCGCCGCCCCGGGTGTCCCGGACGGGCTCGACGAGCTGCACCGGCCGGACGGGCCGGGCGGGCCGGGCGGGCCCGGCGGTCCTGGCGCGCCGAGCGGCGCGCGGGTCGCCGGGGACTCCCCGGTCGACCGGGGTCCTCGGGCCGACCGGGAGCGGGTGGCCGCCGAGCGGGGGGTCAGCGACCGACCCAGCCGAACCAGTCGAGGTGGTTGAGCGGCCACACGACGGCCGCCACCGGCCCGACCACGTTGGCCACCGGCACGGCCCCGCCGCCCGGGCCGCGCTGGTGGTAGCGGGAGTCCGCCGAGTCGCTCCGGTGGTCGCCCTCGACCCAGACGGAGCCCGAGGGCACCGTCACCGGGCCGAAGTTCAGGCCGGCGCAGGAGTCGTCGCCCGGGTGCAGGTACGGCTCGTCGACCTTCTTCCCGTCGACGGTCAGCGTGCTGCCCGCGCACTGCACGGTCTGGCCGCCGGTCGCGACGACCCGCTTGACCAGGTAGTTGTCGTCCTTCGGCGGCACCAGCCCGACGAAGCTCAGCACCGAGGTCACCGCGTTGGTGAGGGGGTTCGAGTCGGTGGGCTGCGGCGGGAGCCAGCCGCCCGGGTCCTTGAACACCACCGGCTGCCCGGGTTCCGGCTTCCAGCCCGTCAGCGGAGCGAACTTGTTCACGCCGACCCGGTCGCCGATCCGCAGCGTGTTCTCCATCGAGCCGGACGGGATGGTGAACACCTGGAACAGGCAGGTCTTGATCAGCAGGGCGACCACCAGGCCGACCGCCGCCATCGCGGGCACCTCGATCCACCAGGGCCGCGGTCGGCGCCCCGCCCGGCGGGCCTTGCGGACGCGCGAGCCCCGGGCCCGGCGGCGGGCCTCGGCGCGGCCGCCGGGGGCGTCGGACGCCCCGGGACCGCGGCCGGCAGCAGGGACCGGGCCGGACCCGGCATCGCTCGGCGTTTCGGGCAGGTTCACCGCCATCGTCGCTGCTCCACCTCTCCGGCTGGGGAAACCTGCACGCTACGCCAACCGTGGAGCCTCACGAAATCGGGCGTTTAGCCGTCCCCGACATCTCCCCGGGCTCCCCCGGACCGGACGGCCCCGGGGAGCCGCCCCGCCGGGGGGGCGCTCAGGCGAGGGGCGCTCAGGCGCGGGCGATGGCCTCGTGGTGGCGGATGACCTCGGCGATGATGAAGTTCAGGAACTTCTCGGCGAAGACCGGGTCCAGCTTCGCCCCGGCGGCCAGCTCCCGCAGCCGCTTGATCTGGTCCCGCTCGCGCGCCGGGTCGGCCGGGGGCAGCTTGTGCTCGGCCTTGAGCCGGCCGACCCGCTGGGTCGCCTTGAACCGCTCGGCCAGCATGTGGACCACCGCGGCGTCGATGTTGTCGATGCTCTCGCGCAGGCTGGTCAGCTCCGCCCGCACGGCGTCGTCGACCCCCTGGGGCAGGCCGGCGTCGGGGGTCGTGGGGTGGTCCGTCATCGGGGCGGCTCCCGGTGTCTGGGTTGGGCACCCGGCGCGCGGGGCGGCCGGGCTCGGGCCCGGGCAAATCTAACAGGGCCCCCGTGCCGGAACCGCACGCCGAAGGGGTTCCGTCCACGATCCGGACGTCCCCCGGACCCCCGGCGGCCCCGATGGTCACCCGGCAGTCCCCCCGCGTTCCCCCGCCGGCCCCGGGCGGACCCGGGCGGACCCGCGCCGTCCCACGACCCGCGCCACCCGCCGCCCCGACCCTCCCGGGCCCCGGGGGCGCGGCCCGTAGGCTGGTGCGTGCATGACCGGAAGTGACGACACAACAGTCCCTCAGTGATGGAGGTACCGATCGTGGCAACCACCCGCACCGCCCGCACCGCCTGGGAAGGCAACCTGGTCGACGGCAAGGGGCAGGTGACCTTCGCCTCCTCCGGGATCGGCGAGTACCCGGTCTCCTGGCCGGCCCGGGCCGAACAGCCCAACGGCAAGACCAGCCCGGAGGAACTGATCGCCGCCGCGCACTCGGCCTGTTTCTCGATGGCCCTCTCGCACGGCCTCGCCGGCGCCGGCACCCCGCCGACCACCCTGGACACCCAGGCCGACGTCACCTTCCAGCCCGGCACCGGGATCACCGGCATCCACCTGACCGTCACCGGACAGGTGCCCGGCCTGGACGAGGCCGGCTTCGTCAAGGCCGCCGAGGACGCCAAGGCCAACTGCCCCGTCAGCAAGGCGCTCACCGGCACCACCATCACCCTGACCGCCACGCTGGCCTGACGCCCCGCCGGATCCGGCGCGGCGTCAGCTCGTTCCCGCTCCCGGCGCGCAACCAGCGCCCGGGGGCGCGGATTCGGCTCACACGCCCCCGGCACACCTCATGTGATGTACACCCGGGGCGTCCACCCGTACCGCCACTCATGGCCACGAAGCGGGCGAATCACCCTGGCGGCGGTCACCGCCCGTTGTCACCGCGGCCTATGATCGGCCGCAGCGCCCTGTCCTTCACGCGGGTCTCCGCGCGACAGCGCCCCACGCCGGGCGCCCCGCACCGGACCGACTCCGAGGACCGCGACAGAGTGCGGAGCCGGCCGCCGGAGTCCCGAGTGGCCGGCCGGACCAGCATCAGGCGTCAGCAGCGGACGGGAGCATGCCGTGCCGGGCCAGAACGAGGGGGCCGACGCACACCACCCGGGCGTGCGGCACGAGGACTCACCGCACCACCGTCACCTCACGGCACCGGCCCGGCGGCCCGCCGTCGGCTCCGCCGGCACGGCGGTCGGCGCGGCGGTCGGCACCGTCGACCCGGTCGGGTCGGTCGCTTCCGTCGGTCCGATCGACCCGTCCGGAACGGCGGGCATCTCCCCGGCCGACCCCGGCGCGCTCCTCTGCCCCACCTGCTCGAAGCCGCTGAACGACGGCGCGCACCGGGGCCCCGCCGGCGGCGCCGACCCGGAGGACGGGGGGACGGACCGGCCGCTCGCCGCCCTGCGGGCCAGCGAGTCCCGGTTCCGGGCCGCCTTCTGCGACGCGGTCATCGGCATGGCCCTGATCGACCCCGAGGACCGGATCATCGAGGTCAACCCCGCCTTCGCGGCCCTCATCGGACGCGGCGTCGGCGAGCTGGTCCGCACCCACCTGCACGAGATCATCGACCCCGAGGGCATGCCGCACCGGCTCTTCCCCGAACTCGTCCACGGCGGCCGCGAGCGGTTCCGCGTGGAGAAGCAGCTCAAGCACCGCGAGGGCCGCACGGTGTGGAGCAAGGTCACCGTCTCGCTGATCCGGGACGGCGCAGGGCGACCGCTCTACACCCTGGCGCTGGTGGAGGACATCACCGAGCAGCGCCGGCTCGGCGACCGCCTCGAGTACCAGGCCCTGCACGACCCGCTGACCCGGCTCCCCAACCGGACCCTCTTCTTCGAGCGGCTCGACGCCGCCTGCCTCACGGCCACCGCCACCGTCGCCCCCTCCGACGCCCTCGCCCTCGACGCCGCCGTACAGGCCGCCGACGTCCTCCAGGCCGCCGAGCCGGCCCTCCCGCCGGCGGACGGGCGCCGGGTGGGCGTCTGCTACCTGGACCTCGACGGCTTCGCGGCGATCAACGAGACGCTCGGCCACCACATCGGGGACCAGCTGCTGATCGCCGTCGCCACCCGGCTGCGCCGCGGGTTCTCCGGTCGCGACGCCCACCTGGTCGCCCGGATGGGCGGCGACGAGTTCGCCGTCCTGGTCACCGACAGCCGGGGCAGCGAGCAGCTGACCGAGCTGGCCGCCCGGATCCTCCGGGAGCTGGAACGCCCCTTCGACGTCGCCGGGCACCGCCTGGTGGTCACCGCCAGCGTGGGCGTCGTCGAGCGGTCCGTGCACGAGACCACCCCGACCGACCTGGTCAAGGACGCCGACGCCACCCTCTACTGGTCCAAGGCCGACGGCCGCGCCCGCTGGACCCTCTACGACCCGGACCGCGGCGCCCACCAGCTGACCCGCCAGCTGCTCGCCACCGCACTGCGGCCCGCCCTGGAGCGCGGCGAGTTCACCATCGAGTACCAGCCGCTGGTCGGCCTGGCCGACGGCGCCGTGCACGGCGCCGAGGCCCTCGTCCGCTGGCACCACCCGCGGTACGGGAAGCTCTCGCCGGACCGTTTCATCCCGCTCGCCGAGGAGTCCGGTGCGATCGTGCCGCTCGGCACCTGGGTCCTGGAGGAGTCCTGCCGCCAGGCCAAGCGGTGGCTCACCGAGTTCCCCGAGACCGAGACCTTCGTGAGCGTCAACCTGGCGGCCCGCCAGATCTGGGACTCCGACGTGGTCGCGGACGTCGCCCGGGCGCTCGAACGCACCGGACTGCCGGCCCGGCTGCTCCAGCTGGAGATCACCGAGAGCGCCCTGCTCGGCCCCGGCGGTCGACCGCTGCAGGCCCTGCAGGCCCTGGCCGACATGGGCGTGCGGATCGCGATCGACGACTTCGGCACCGGCTACTCCAACCTGGCCTACCTCTCCCGGCTGCCGGTGCACGTGCTGAAGCTCGACGGCACCTTCATCGAGGGCTTCCGCGACCCGGCCCCGGCCGGCGGCGGCCGCCCGGAGCGCCCGGAGCTCGGCTCCCGCCGCAGCGACGCCGACGAGCAGATCGTCGGCGCGATGGTGCAGCTGGCCCACACGCTCGGCCTGACCGTCACCGCCGAGGGCATCGAGAGCGCCGCCCAGGCCGAGCGGCTGCGGCTGACCGGCTGCGACACGGCTCAGGGCTGGTACTTCGCCCGGCCCGGGGAGGCCGAGCTGGTCGCGGCCATACTGCGCGAGGGCCGCACCGGCCGGGGCGCCGGCCGCTGACCCGGGGCGGGCTCGGGCGGTGGGCCGGGGCCGCCAGGCCCCGGCGGTCACCTCGGCGGTCGGGCCCCGGCGGTCAGGCTCCGGCGGTCAGGCCGTAGGCCTCGGCGATCAGACCGTAGGAGCGCAGCCGGGCCTCGTGGCCGTGGATGTGCGAGGTCACCATCAGCTCGTCCACCCCGGTCCGCTTGCGCAGGGCCTCCAGGCCGTCCGCGACCTCGCCCGGCGCGCCCAGCACCACGTTCTCGAGCCAGCCGTCGATGAACTCCGCCTCGGCCGGGCTGTACGGGTGGGCCTCGGCCTCCTCCGGGGTGGGGATCGGGCCGGGGTTGCCCCGCCGCAGCCGGAGCATCCCGAGGGCCGCGGAGCGCGCGAGGCGGCGGGCCGAGGCCCGGTCGTCGGCGGCGACCGCGCTCACCCCGATCAGCGCGTACGGCTCGGCGAGCACCTCCGAGGGCCGGAAGGACTCCCGGTAGAGGTCGAGGGCCGGAACGGTGTTGACGCTGCTGAAGTGGTGCGCGAAGGCGAACGGGAGACCGAGCCGACCGGCCAGCCGGGCGCTGAAGCCGGAGGACCCGAGCAGCCAGACCGGCGGGCGGCCGTCCCCGCGGGGGACGGCGGTCAGCCGCGCGTACGGGTGCCCGTCGGGGAAGTCCGCGTCGAGGAAGTGGGTCAGCTCGGCGAGCTGCTGCGGGAAGTCGTCCGCCCCCTCGGAGAGGCCCCGGCGCAGTGCCCGGGCGGTGGCCGGGTCCGTCCCGGGGGCGCGGCCGAGCCCGAGGTCGATCCGGCCCGGGTGCAGCGCCTCCAGCAGGCCGAACTGCTCGGCGACGGCGAGCGGGGCGTGGTTGGGGAGCATGACGCCGCCCGAGCCGAGCCGCAGCGTCGTGGTGTGGGCCCCGAGGTGGGCGAGCAGGACGGCCGGGGTGGAGCTGGCGACGCCGGGCATGCCGTGGTGCTCGGCGACCCAGAAGCGGTGGTACCCCCACTGCTCGGCGCTGCGGGCCAGCGCGGTGGTCGCGGCCAGGGCCTCGGCGGGCGTGTAGCCGACGCCCACGGTCGCGAGGTCGAGGATGGAGAGCGGGGCGGGTGCGGTACCGCGGGCGGTGCCGCGGACCGCCGCGCCGGGCCCCGGTCCGGCCCCGTGCTCCTGCTGGTCCTCGGTGGTCATGCCGTCCGCCCTCCTGGCCTTCCCTGAGCCGGCCCGTCGTGGTCGACCGCCGGTGTCGAACGCCCGGCGATCGCTGTTGCCGACCGGGGTCAACCACGCCGCCGGGCCGGCTGTTCCCGCGCTCCGACGGGATCCGCCCCGGCGCTGCCGACGGGGCCGCCCCGGGCCCGCCCCTCCGTTCACCTGACGGAGGGACAGCACCGCCGCCCGGATGGCGACTTCACGCCAGAGCCGGAAGTCGCCAGGCCCAGGGCTCGCGATCGGCGGCGGCCTCCGGCAGGCTGGTGATCAGGAGCGGACGACCCGACGGGATCCGTCCTCCGCGAACAAGATCGGCGGGCTGGACCAGTGCCGACCGATCCCAGCGAGCCCCCGGAGCGGCACACCGCTCCGGGGGCTCGCGCCAATTCCCGGCAAACCGCCCACCTCCTGTGATCCGCGGCATACCGGGGTGCTTCATGGCATGAAAAGTCGAGGCGCTAGCGTTGACCCCAGCAGCCACCTGCTCCCCCGGGCGGCGTGGAGGGAGTACGGGCCTTGAACTTCGTGGCGGCGATCGGATCCTCGTGGATCTGCGCCCTGGCGCTCTTCGCCGTACTCGGAGACGCCCTCCTCCCCTTCATCCCCAGCGGCACGCTGGTCATCCTGGCCGTCCTCAAGACGGCGCGGATCGACGGCGCCCCGATACTGCTCGGCCTGGGCGTGGCCGTCGCCTCGTTCCTGGGCGACCTGCTGCTGCTCCACCTCGCCCGGCGCGGTGCGCCCGTCCTGCAACGGCGGCTCGCCCGGCGGCCGAAGCTGGCCGCCAGCGTGGCGAGGGTCCAGCAGGCCCTGGTCGAACGCCCCCACGGGGCGGCCGCGGCGATGGTGGTGATCGCCCGGTTCGTCCCGGCCGGCCGGACCGTCCTGGACGTGGCCATCGGCCACTCACCCGCCCATCCGCACCGCTTCCTGCACTGGTCGGCGCTGGCCGCACTGGTCTGGGCCGCCTACATCGTGACGCTGGGCTGGCTGAACAGCCACTGGTTCGACACCGCCTGGCTGAGCCTGGCGGTGTCCTGCACCGCCGCCACCTTCGTCAGCACCGCGATCGCCCGAATAGTCCGCCGCAACCGGCGACTGGCCGCGCTCTGACCGCTCGCCGAAGCCTCCCGGCGAGCACCCCCCTCCGACCCTCGACCCGGCCGGACCGACCCCTCGGCGAGTGCCGTCCGCCCGGACGGGCGACCGGCCGGACCGAGCGCTGACGAACTCTGATCACACGGTCGAACCGGGGGTACCGTACTGCCCCGACGGCGCGAGGTGCGAAGCGTCACAGGACGGCAACAGATGAGAATTTCCTGCAGCCCGGCTCGGTGCGGTCGGCGTGTTGTCCTACGTCGGACATCGGCGGCCTTGGTCGCCGCTGCGACCACATGACATGCTTACAGCGGAAAATACATCAATTGCCCGATTTGGCCGGTTGCGGACCCGACCCGCCCTCACCACCGGCATCGGCACCCAGGGGAGACCATGACCAGCATCTCGCGCAGGACGGTGCTCAGTGCGACCGCTGCGACCGCGGCCCTCGGCGCGGTCGCGGCCTGCTCCAGCGGCGGATCCGGTTCGAGCCACGGCTCCACGTCCTCCCCCGGTGCCGGCGGCAGCCCGGGCACCACCTCGGCCGACACCGCCGACCCGACCAGGACCACCGTCCCCAAGGGCACCCCGATCGGCGACGGCTCCACCGCCGACACCGGTCCGCAGCCGAACCAGCCCAAGCCCGAGAAGCTCAAGCCCGGCGAGCGGCCCCCGCAGTTCGTGGTCTTCTCCTGGGACGGCGCGGGCGGCACCGACGACGGCCAGTTCCCCCGCTTCCTCAAGCTGGCGGAGCAGTACAAGGCCACCATGACCTTCTTCCTCTCCGGTATATACGCCCTGCCCAAGGGCAAGGCCGACCTGTACCACCCGCCGAAGCACTCGGTGGGGGCCTCCGACATCCCGTACCTGTCGGACGGCGCGGTCAAGGCCACGCTCAAGCTCGTCAGCCAGGCGTGGCTGGCCGGGCACGAGATCGGCACCCACTTCAACGGGCACTTCTGCTCCAGCCGCCCCGACAAGAACGGGGTCAACATGTGGACCCCCGACGACTGGCAGAGCGAGATCGACCAGGCGATCGGCTTCGTCACCCAGTGGCGGACCAACACCGGCTTCACCGACGTCGACCCGCTCCCCTTCGACTACAAGAAGGAGCTCATCGGCGGCCGCACCCCCTGCCTGGAGGGCCAGAAGGCACTGCTGCCCACGGCCGCGAAGCTGGGCTGGAAGTACGACGCCAGCTCCTCCGGCGGCCTCCAGATATGGCCGCAGAAGGTGCAGGACGGCAAGGTCTGGGACTTCCCGCTGCAGTCCATCCCGTTCCCCGGGCACACCTTCCAGGTGCTCTCGATGGACTACAACATCCTGGCCAACCAGTCCGCCGGCAGCACCAAGGGCGACCCGGCCAAGTACAACGACTGGCGCACCCAGGCCAAGGACGCCTACCTCGCCGGCTTCGACCGCGCCTACAACAGCAACCGCGCACCGTTCTTCATCGGGAACCACTTCGAGCAGTGGAACGGCGGCATCTACATGGACGCCGTCGAGGAGACCCTCAAGACGATCGCGGGCAAGCCGGACGTCCGGCTGGTCTCCTTCCGGCAGCTCGTCGAATGGCTCGAGGTCCAGGACCAGTCCACCCTGCGCAAGCTGCGCACCCTCAACGTCGGCCAGGCGCCGGCCGGGGGCTGGGAGACGTTCCTCGGCGCGGCGGGCTGAGGCTCGGCCGGACGGCCGACCCGCGGGGCTGAGTCCCGGCCGGACGGCCGACCCGGGCGCCGGCGGCCCCGTCGGCGGGCACCCGTTCCGCCGACCGGGCCGGTGCCGCCCGGTCGGTCACCCGACGCCGGCGTCCGCGAGCAGGCCGCGGACGATGCGCTCGGCCCCCCGCTCGCCCCAGAGGATCGAGTAGTGGTTGGTGTCCGGCACCGGCGAGGCGGGCACCCGGGCCGGATCGAGCCCGGCGAGCCCGATCCGCCGGTGGTCGTAGAGCCCCTGCGGCTCGTCGAGCAGACCGCGCTCGGCCCAGATGAGTTCGGCCGGGCAGGAAAGCCGGTGCACGGCGGCCGCCGCCTCCCGGTCCAGCAGCACCTGGGCGCCGTCGGCCTGCACGGCCTCCAGCACGCAGGATGAGCGGAGGTCGGGCTCCACCCCGACCAGGTCGCGCCCGGTGTAGGCGTCGAGCTCCGCCGACCAGACCGGCCCGAAGGCCGGGTGGCGCTGCCAGAACTCCCGGTAGGCGGCCCGGTCCGGGAAGGTCATCGACAGCCGGGCCAGGGCCGGGCCGAGCACCGCGGCCAGGGCGTCCTCCTCGCGGACGCCCTCCGGCAGCGGGAAGGTCAGCGCACCGTCCACCAGCAGCACCCGGCGGACGAGGTCCGGATGCCGCACCGCGGCCAGCGCGGTGACCCAGGCCCCCATCGAGTGGCCGACCACGGTGACGGGCCCCGCGCCGAGCGCCGAGATCACCGCGGCCACGTCGTCGGCGTGCCGGGCCAGCCCGTACGGCCCGGCGACCGCCCGGCTTCCACCGCGCCCCCGCAGGTCGGGCGCGAGCAGGGTGACCCGCCCGGCGAGCCGGCGGGCGACCTCGTACCAGGCGAGGCCGTTGGCGGTGATGCCGTGCACCGCCACGACGGTCGGGGCGTCCGGGCGGCCGGCCGGCCAGCGCAGCACCGCCAGCTCACCGCCGGGCACGGGGACGGCCGCCTCCTCCGGGTGCAGGGGGGACTGGCTCATGCGGGGGTACCTCCGAAGGGGCGGGCGGGCCGGACACCGGTCGGCGTCCGGACCGGGCGGGCGGACCGGGCGGCGCGGACGCGCCCCGGACGACGGGCGAGGCCGACGGGCAGCAGGTGGACCACCGCGAGGACGGCGAGCCGCCGGGCGGGGCCACCGGTCGGGCCCGCGCCCGGGCGGGCACCGGAGGCGGTCCCGGTGGGTGCTGTCGAGCTGCGCATGGTGGCCGACTCCTGGGGGTGCGGCGGCTGGATGCCGGAACCGTAGGTGTGCGGTGGGACGGGCGACATGTGACCGGGCGACGCATCGGCCCACCGCGATGTGGCTGCGGCCGCCATACCGCCCGGTCCGCGCGGCTCCCCGGGTGCCGGGGTGTGGCCGCGCGCCACGCCCCGGCACCCGGGCATGGCGGCGGCGGCCATGGCTGCGGCGGCCCGCGCCCGGTGACGGTGGAGGCGACACGTCGGCCGACCGGCCACGGCCGGCCGTCCGGCCCGTCGCGGCTGCGCATCCCTCCCCTCCGGGTGCCGCTCCGTCTCCCCTACCCCCTCCGACGCCGCACCACCACCCCTTCCCGGAGCGACCCCTTCCTCCCTCTCCCACTCCTCACGAGGTGACCCCTTGGACAAGGTCCTGGACTCCCCCGCCGACGCCGTCGGGGACATCCCCGACGGCGCGGTGCTGGCCGTCGGCGGCTTCGGCCTCTGCGGCATCCCGAGCACGCTGATCGGCGCCCTGGTGGACACCGGCACCACCGGCCTGCGCGTGGTCTCCAACAACTGCGGAGTGGACGACTGGGGGCTGGGCCTGCTGCTGCGGGCGGGCCGGATCGCCCGGATGACGTCCTCCTACGTCGGCGAGAACAAGGAGTTCGCCCGGCAGTACCTGGCCGGTGAGCTGGAGGTGGAGCTGACCCCGCAGGGCACCCTGGCCGAACGGCTGAGGGCGGGCGGCGCCGGCGTCCCCGCCTTCTACACGCCCGCCGGTGCGGGCACCCAGGTCGAGGAGGGCGGGCTGCCCTGGCGCTACGCGACGGACGGCTCGGTGGCCCTGGCCTCCCCGGCCAAGGAGGTCCGGGAGTTCGGCGGCCGCCGGTACCTGCTGGAGGAGGCGATCACGGCCGACTTCGCGCTGATCCGGGCCGAGGTGGCGGACCGGCACGGCAACTGCGTGTTCCACGCGGCCGCCCGCAACTTCAACCCGCTGTGCGCGGCGGCCGGCCGGATCACCGTGGTCGAGGCCGACCGGATCGTCGAACCGGGCGAGCTCGCCCCGGACGCCGTGCACCTGCCCGGGGTCCACGTGGACCGGGTGGTGGCCGCCGACCCCGGGGACCGCCGCATCGAGCGCCGGACCGTCCGCCCCGAACCGGCCGCGCCCTCCCCGGCGAACGCCGGACCGGCCGGCCCCGCCGGGCGGCCGCCCGTCCTCGACGCGCGCAACGCCCTGGCGGCCCGCGCCGCCCGGGAGCTGCGCGACGGACAGTACGTGAACCTGGGCATCGGCCTGCCCACCCTGATCCCCGGTCACCTCCCGCCGGGCGTCCAGGTGGTGCTGCACTCGGAGAACGGCGTCCTGGGCGTAGGGCCGTACCCGGTCGGGGGCGCCGAGCACGCCGACCTGGTCAACGCCGGGAAGGAGACGGTGACGGTCGCCCCCGGTGCCTCGTACTTCGACTCGGCCTTCTCCTTCGGCATGGTCCGGGCCGGCCGGATCGACGTCTCGGTGCTCGGCGCGATGCAGGTGTCGGCCGGCGGCGACCTCGCCAACTGGACGATCCCCGGCCGGATGGTCAAGGGCATGGGCGGCGCGATGGACCTCGTGCACGGCGCCCGCCGACTGATCGTCGTGATGGAGCACACCGCCCGGGACGGGTCTCCGAAGATCGTCGAGGAGCTCTCGCTCCCCGCCACCGGGCGGGCGGTGGTGGACCGCATCGTGACCGATCTGGCCGTGATCGACGTGACCCCGGACGGGCTGCGGCTGGTGGAGACCGCCCCGGGCGTGGAGTTCGCGGCGGTCAGGGCCGCGACGGCCGCGACCCTGCTGCCCCCGCTCTGAGGCTGCCGGGGCACGGCACGGCGAGCCTGAGTGGAGAAGGGGAACGGAGAAGCGGAACGAGGAACAGGAGAGCCCGACGGAACGGCCGGACGCCTCGCGGTGCGCCGGCCGTTCGCCCGGCCCGTAGCACCACCGGCCGCCCCTCGTGCCGGCACACACGCCGGATTCACCGCATCGGCACCGGCGAGGCCCGGAATGGCCGAGAACCGTGCGATCCTCACGCGGGCACGGCGCTCATCCCCCGGATCGGTTGCGATCACGGTTGCGCTCCGGGAGAGTTGGGGCGCAGTGGATCCCGCACCCGGGAGGGGAAGCCGGGACGCGTCACGGGATCCGCACGTGGACTCCCCTGCAGGCGCTCGACGAATTCCGCTCGCGGACGCATGACCCGCGGACAGATGACCCGGGGACGCCCGGCGCGCGGACGCATGGCGCGAGTGGCGGCCGGAGATCGGCCCGGAACGCCGCAGTTCACCCGGCGGACTTCCACCGGACCGGCTTTCGGGCGCAGTCGGGCGCAGCAGGGCGCAGCAGGGCGTAACCAAGCACAGAGCGAGACACGGAGCGCAGCAAGGCTCCGGGGGGCGCGGACCGGCCCCGCCGAACGCGACCGCCGGCGCACCGGGGCGCAGCACGACGCGGCAGGTCGCATACTCCCGTTCCGGACACGCACCAACAGGCCCGCCGACACGGCCGGCCCCGCTGGGGGGAGCTGACGATGACCACGCCGTTCGCACGGCAGAGGGATGCCGGAACGGCCCGCGGGCGGGGCGCCCGACGGCGGCTCGACGAGGAACTGGCCTCCGTCCCGGCTCCCGAAGCCCCCTACGACTACGGCCACTTCAGCCGACTCGCCGGCCCGGCCCACGACCCGGACGAGGACGACGACCTCGGCGGTGGCGTCTACCGGCCCGAGTCCGTTCCCCACTGGCCCGAGCCCGCCCCCCACGGGCCGGACCACGGCGCTCCCCCCGAGGCGCGGCTCGCGGACCTGCCCGGGGACCTGTCTCCGGACCGCACGGCGGAGCCGACCGCCCCCGCCCCCTACCGGGTGCAGTACCGCAGCCTGTTGCGCCGCGAGCCGCACCGGGTCCGCGCGGTGCTGCTGCTGGTGGCGGCCCCGTTGGTGGAGGCCGTGCTGCTGGTCTGGCTGCTCCTGCCGGAGCACTGGCCCGAGCGCCCCGGCGAGACGGACACGCTGGTGCTGCTCGGCGACCGGGTGATGATCGGGATCATCGCCGTGGTCGAGCTCTTCCGGCTGGTCAACGTGGTCTCCAACACCCACGCGACCCTGGTCGCCCGCGACCCGGTGCCGGTGACACCGCAACCGGGCACCCGGGTCGCCTTCCTGACCACCTGTGTGCCGGGCAAGGAGCCGCCGGAGATGGTCCGGGCCACGCTCGTCGCGGCGCGCGCCGTGCGGCACGACGGACCGTACGACCTGTGGCTGCTGGACGAGGGGAACGACCCGGCGATGCGGGCCCTCTGCGCCGAGCTCGGCGTGCGCCACTTCAGCCGGTCCGGCCAACCGCACTGGAACCGGCCCGAGGGCCGGTTCCGCGCCCACACCAAGCACGGCAACTACAACGCCTGGCTGCAGGCGCACGGCGACGACTACGACTTCTGGGTCTCGGTCGACACCGACCACGCCCCGCTGCCCGACTTCTGCGAGCGGATGCTCGGCTACTTCCGCGACCCGGACGTGGCGTTCGTGGTCGGCCCCCAGGTGTACGGGAACTACCGGAGCTCGGGATCGGCCGTCACCAGGTTCTCCGAGAGCCAGCAGTACCTCTTCCACGCCCTCGTCCAGCGCGCCGGGAACCGGTACGGCGCGCCCATGTTCGTCGGCACCAACAACGCCGTCAGGATCCGCGCGCTCCAGTCGATCGGCGGACTGTCCGACTCCGTCACGGAGGACATGGCGACCGGCCTGGAGTTCCACCGGAGCCGGAACCCCGGGACCGGTGAACGCTGGAAGTCCGTGTACACGCCGGACGTGCTCGCGGTCGGCGAGGGCCCGTCCTCCTGGACCGACTTCTTCTCCCAGCAACTCCGCTGGAGCCGCGGCACCTACGAGACCCTGCTCACCCGGTACTGGCGGGTGCTCTGGCAGCTGTCGCCCGGCCGTCTGCTCAACTACTCGCTGATGGTGGGCTTCTACCCGATGGCGGCGCTCACCTGGCTGCTCGGCGGTGCGTCCAGCGTCCTCTACCTGGTGTTCGGCGCCTCGGGCGTGCACGTGTCCTCCGAGATCTGGATGATGCTGTACAGCGACGCCGCCGCCCTCCAGCTGCTGCTCTACACCTGGAACCGCAAGCACAACGTGAGCCCGCACGAGCCGGCCGGTTCCTCCGGGGTGGCGGGCATGCTGATGTCGGCGCTCTGCGGCCCGGTCTACGCCGCCTCCCTGGTGCAGGCGCTGCTGCGGCGGCGCAGCCGGTTCGTGGTGACGCCGAAGGGCCGTTCGGCCAGTACGGACCGGGTCGGCACCTTCCGCTTCCACCTCTTCTGGGCACTGGTGTTCGGCGGGGCGATCGCCGCATCCTTCGTCACCGGGCACGACCACGTCGCGATGCGCACCTGGGCCTGGATCGCCCTGCTCCTGACCCTGCTGCCGGTGCTGGTGCTGGCCGGTGACGCCGTCCGCCGCCGGCGCACCCGCCCCACGGCCACCCTCACCGTCACCGGCGGCCCTGCGGCGGCGCCGAAGGTGCTGCTGGAGAAGCGCCGCCCCCGGCACGCCCGCCGGCCGGGGGGCGGCGGCCCGGAAGGGGGCCCGCCCGCGCCGTTCCCCCCGCCCGCACCGTTCCCCCGGGCCGCGCCGGACCGGACGGGGAGCACCACCGGGCGCTGAACCCGCCCCGGCAGAACCGGTCGGAACCCGCCGGAACCGACGGAGCCGACAGCCCGAGCAGCCCGAGACGACCACGAAGACCACGAAGACCAGGACGACCGAGCAGACCAGGCAGACCAGGCAGACCAGGCAGAGCTTCCCGAGGGGACCAACCACCGTGAAGATCCACAAGACCGGCCGGACCAAGCGCTTCGCCCTCGGCAGCACCGTGGCCCTGGCCGTCGCCGGGATGAACGCGCCGGCCGTCCTCGGGTTCGCCACCCACCAGTACCACCAGTACGTGATCAACCGCCCCGAGTACAAGGCGGAGTACGGGCACTGGCAGACCCTCACCCTGCCCGCAGGGTTCCGGGTCAACGCCGTCCACGCCTCCCTGCTGCGCACCGGCAAGGTGCTCATCGTGGCCGGCTCGGGCAACGACGAGAAGCACTTCGACGCGGGCACCTTCCGGAGCCTGCTCTGGAACCCCGCCGACAACACCTACAAGCTGGTGCCCACCCCCGCCGACATGTTCTGCGGCGGCCACGCCTCCCTGCCGGACGGTCGGCTGCTGCTCGCCGGCGGCACCCAGCGCTACGAGAAGCTGGCGGGCGCGGTGAAGCGGGCGGCCGGCGTCATGCGGGTGCGCAACGAGAGCCCGGCCGGCGCCCGGACGTTCCCCAGGGGCACCGTCTTCGTCGGCCCGAACGGACGCGAGTACGCCTCCACCGCCCCGGTGACCGTCCCGGCCGCGGTGAAGAGCGGCTCCGGCCGGCAGACCGTCGTCACCGCCGGCGAGCAGCACGTGTTCGTCGAGGCGGTCGGCGAGGGCCCCGACTGGGTCGCCGGCTCCCCCGCCCAGTACCGGATCAAGGGCCTGGACGGGGCCGACGCGCACGACCTGTACGGGCAGAGCGCCAAGCTGACCCTGGACAAGCAGGAGTACCAGGGCATCCGCTCGGCCTTCGAGTTCAACCCGGACACCGAGCTCTACGAGCAGGTCACCGACATGGCCTCGGCCCGCTGGTACCCGACGCTCACCGGACTCGGCGACGGCCGGGTGCTCACCGTCTCCGGCCTGGACGACACCGGGGAGATCCTCAACGGCAACGACAACGAGATCTACGACCCGGGGAGCAGGACCTGGTCCAAGGGCCCGGACCGCTACTTCCCGACGTACCCGTCGATCTTCCTGACCGCCGCCGGCAAGCTCTTCTACTCCGGCTCCAACGCCGGCTACGGCCCGGCCGACAAGGGCCGCGAGCCCGGCGTCTGGGACCTCGCCACCAACGGCTTCCAGCCCGTCCCCGGCCTGCGCGACCCGGACCTCACCGAGACGTCCTCCTCGGTGCTGCTGCCGCCCGCGCAGGCGCAGAAGGTGATGGTGCTCGGCGGCGGGGGCGTCGGCGAGTCCCCGTCGTCCACCGCGCGCACCGACATCGCCGACCTGTCCGCCGCCGCGCCCGCCTTCACCCCGGGCCCGGACCTGCCGGCCGGCGGCACCCGCTACCTCAACAGCGTGATCCTCCCGGACGACACCGTCCTCACCACCGGCGGCTCCAGCGGGTACCGCGGCCGGGGCGGCAGCGACCTGCTCAGGGCACAGGTGTACCACCCGGACAGCAACACCTTCACGGCCGCGGCCGAGCCCACCGTCGGCCGCGACTACCACTCCGAGGCGCTGCTGCTGCCGGACGGCCGGGTGGCCGTGCTCGGCTCGAACCCCCTGTTCGCGGACAAGGCCGAGACCACCCCGGGCGGTTTCGAGCAGCGCATCGAGGTGTACACGCCGCCGTACCTGTTCCACGGTGAGCGTCCGCAGGTCGGCGCCGCACCGGAGCGGGCGAAGCTCGGCGGCACCGTCCGGATCGGCAGCACCCGGCCGGAGGCGGTCACCACCGCCAAGCTGATCCGGCCCAGCTCCGTCACCCACGTGACCGACGTCGAGCAGCGGTCGGTGGCCCTGGACATCGGCGCGCGCACGGCCGACGGCGTCGCCCTCACCCTCCCCGCCAACCCCGACCTGCTGCCGCCCGGCTGGTACATGCTCTTCGTGACGGACGCCGCCGGCACGCCGTCGGTCGCCCGCTGGATCCAAGTGACGCGCTGACCGGGGCCCGCGGCGGCCAGGGCCTCGCCGGCTCGCCCCCCGGAGGGCCCGAACCCGAACCGGCGAGCCCTGGGCGGTCCCTCGCCGCCCGGCCCGTCGGCAGCCGCCCCCTCAGCGGGAGGCCGCCACCCGGCCAGTCAGGGCGCGGCCTGCGCCAGACCGAGCGCGTAGGGCAGCCAGAACTCGCCCGCCCGGGGCTCGCCGCGCCCGCACTCGCCGTCGGACTCCCCAGGGTTCTTGATCCACAGGTAGGCGTCGACCCCGGGCCGGCCGGTGTCGGCGGACGGCCGTTCGCCGAGCGCGCGGCCCGGCGGGTTGCACCAGGCGTCGCCGCCCAGCGGGCCGTTGCCGTTGCGGCTGGTGTCGATCACGAAGGGCTTTCCGCCGAGGGCGGCGGAGAGCTGGGCGCCGTACGCCGCGTTCCGGTCGGTGGCGTAGAAGTTGGCGACGTTCACGGCGAACCCGTCGGCTGCTGCGATCCCGGACTTGCGCAGGGCGGTGGACAGTTCGGCCGGGTCCTGTGACCAGCCGGGGTTGCCCGCGTCCAGGTAGACCCGCACCTGCGGGCGCTTCTTCAACTCCTGGACGGCGAAGGCCAGCAGACCGTAGCGCTCGGCCGCGACGTCGCCCTTGATCCCACAGGTGTCGAGGGTGTGCGCGACGGCGTCCGGCTCCAGCACCACCCAGGCCCTGCGGTCGCCGAGGGCCTCCGCGACGCCGCTGATCCAGGCCCGGTAGGCCGCGGCGTCGGTGGCGCCGCCGGCCGAGTAGAGGCCGCAGTCACGGTGCGGGATGTTGTAGGCGACGAAGACGGCCGTCCGGTCGGCTTCGGCGGCACGCTTGCTGACCTGTTCGGCGATCTCCCTGGCGCCCTGCTCGCCGAGCCACTGCGCGGAGGGCTGGGCGGCGATCCGCAGCAGGGTGTCGGCCTCCGCCGTCCGGCCCTGGCCGCGCAGGGCGGTCACCTGGCGGGCGGCGTTGGTCCGGTCGGACACGTAGAAGGCCTGGCCGGGGAGTTGGGCGAGCCCGCCGGGGCCGACGCCTCCCGCACCTCCCGCACCTCCCGCACCTCCCGCACCTCCCGTACCGGCACCCCCGCTCGCGGCACCCGGGCTCGGGTCGGTGGGCACGGCGGTCGGCGCGGCGCCCGGCGTCCGGCCGGTCGATCCCCCCGACCCCCCGGTCGAACCGCCGCAGCCTGCCGCGGCCCCCACCAACAGTCCCACCAGGGCCGCCCCCGCGACCCGTCGGAATGCCCCTACCCGTCCCACCCGGCGCACGTTCCGCCCCTCCCCAGAGCCGGTCCGGCGACCGGTCGGCACCAGCTAAGCACACCGGGTACCGACCGCCCGCCACGCCCGGTGAACGGAGGGTGGCCGTGGAGCGGCCAGCGGGCGACCGCCCGCCCGGACCGTCCGCCGAGCCACCCCGACGCCGCCGGGGCCCCACCCCCGAACGCCCCGGGCGTTCGAGCCCCGAACGCCCTCGGGCGCTCAACCCCCGGGCGCTCAGCCCTGCTTGAGGTCGGGCACCTGCCAGTCGATCGGCTCGCCGCCGAAGCCGTCCAGCGCCGTGTTGATCTGCGAGAACGGCCGGCTCCCGAAGAACAGCTTGGCCGACAGCGGCGACGGGTGCGCGCCCTGCACCACCACGTGCTTGGAGGTGTCGATCAGCGGCAGCTTCTTCTTCGCGTAGTTCCCCCACAGCACGAAGACCACCGGCTCCTCGCGCTCGCTCACCGCCTTGATCACGGCGTCGGTGAACTTCTCCCAGCCCTTGGCCTTGTGCGAGTTGGCCTCGTGCGCGCGCACCGTGAGCACCGCGTTGAGCAGCAGCACGCCCTGCTCGGCCCAGTGCATCAGGTAGCCGTTGTCCGGGGCGGGGATGCCGAGGTCGGCGTCCAGCTCCTTGAAGATGTTGCGCAGCGACGGCGGCGTCCTGGTGCCGGGCAGCACCGAGAAGCTCATGCCGTGCGCCTGGCCGTTGTCGTGGTACGGGTCCTGGCCGAGGACGAGCACCCGGACCTTGTCGTACGGGGTGGCCTCCAGCGCGGCGAACTCCTGGCCGCTCGGCGGGAACACCTCGTGCTCCGCGCGCTGGGCCGCCACGAAGGCCGCCAGCTCGCCGAAGTACGGCTTCTCCGTCTCGGCACCCAGCACCGCGCGCCAGGACTCGGGCAGCTCCAGCCCGCCGCCCGCACCGGCCTCGACGACGCCCGCCTCGACAGTGTCCGTCACGACATCCACCTCCCACACCGCGGCTGTTGCGCCGCACGCCCTCTTTCACCCCGAACGCTACACAGCCCCACCGACAACTCACTCCCCCGGAGCCGGAGCGGCCGCGGCGGCCGCCCGCGCCACCCGCACGTGCTCCAGCACGTTGAGCCCCACCAGCAGCACCGCCAGCGTCACCAGCACCGCCAGCGCCGGCAGCCGCACCATCGCGGGCGCCAGCCCCAGCACCAGCACCGCGGCGCCGATCCGGGTGCTCGCCACCTGCCGGAACATCATCCAGCGGGTGTACCCGAAGGTCAGCAGGTAGAGCCCGCATCCGCCGTACAGCAGCGCCACCGCTCCCGGGCCGAGCGCCCGCCACGGGTCCGCGACCGTCTCCCCGAAGCCGACCGCCACCCCGATCACCCCGGCGACCAGCGCCAGGTGCCCGTACTGGAAGATCCGCCGGATGACGTCGCGCCGGGAGTCGGCGACCTCGACGGCGTGCCGCATCGCGTCCGCCGCGTAGACGAAGTACTGCCACCACAGGCCCGCCGAGATGGTGAACGCGGCCGCCACGGCGACCAGTTCGGCCGCGTCCAGCCGCGCGCCGGCCGCCGTTCCGCCGATCCCGACGATCGACTCGCCGAGCGCCACCAGCAGGAACAGTGCGAACCGTTCCGGCATGTGCGAGGGGTGGTAGGCCACCGCGGCCAGCCGCCGCCGGAACACCAGCGGGGCCGCGAGGTCGCAGAACGCGGCCGCCGCCCACAGCCCCAGCCGCGGGCCGTCCGGCAGCAGCCCGCCCAGCACCAGCAGCGGCCCGCTGACCAGCACGCCCGCGCCGTACGGGCCGCGCCAGACCCCCGGCACCCGGATCAGCAGGAGCAGCAGCACCACCCTGGCCAGCCAGTACCCGAGGCCGAGCAGCACGCCCCGGCCGCCGTACGCGCCCGGGACGGCCAGCGCCATGAACAGGCCGGCCAGCCCCACCGCCAGGATGCCGAGGCGGTCCCGCGGGTTGTCCACGTCCCGGATGTTGGCCTGCACCGTGGTGCCCACCCAGCACCAGTAGACCGGCACGAACACCACGAGCGCCCGGACGAGGCCGGCCCCGTCGTGGTGGTGGTGCAGCAGCCCGGAGACCTGGGTGATCGCGAAGACGAAGACCAGGTCGAAGTAGAGCTCGGCCCAGGTGACCCGCTTCTCCTCGGCCGCCCCGCCGCCTCCCGCCGCGCCGCCGGCCGGCGTTCCGACGTCCACCGCCCTGACGTCCACCGCCCTGACGTCCACCGTTCCGACGTCCCCCACCGCGGCAACCACCGCTCCGACGTCCCCCGTCGCACTCATCCCGCCGTTGCCTCTCCCCAGGTACGAAGCGGGCCCCGCCCCGGCGACCGGCCGGAACGGGGCCCACGACAGCACCGCAGAGGCTAGACCAGGTCGACCAGGTCCGCGATCGACTTGACCACCCGGGTCGGCCGGTACGGGAAGCGCTCCACGTCGGCGGCGGCGGTGAGACCGGTGAGGACCAGGATGGTCTCCATGCCCGCCTCCATGCCCGCGACGATGTCGGTGTCCATCCGGTCGCCGATCATCACGGCCGTCTCGGAGTGGGCGCCCGCGGTGTTCAGCGCCTCCCGCATCATCAGCGGGTTGGGCTTGCCGACGAAGTACGGCTCGACGCCGGTCGCCTTGGTGATCAGGGCCGCGACCGAACCGGTGGCCGGCAGCACGCCCTCGGTGGAGGGGCCGGTCTCGTCCGGGTTGGTGCAGATGAACCGGGCGCCCTGGTTGATCAGGCGGATCGCCTTGGTGAGCGCCTCGAAGCTGTAGGTGCGGGTCTCGCCGAGGACGACGTAGTCCGGGTTGTTGTCGGTCAGCACGTAGCCGGCCTGGTACAGCGCGGTGGTCAGGCCCGCCTCGCCGATCACGTACGCGGTGCCGCCGGGGCGCTGGCCCTTGAGGAACTTGGCGGTGGCCAGGGCGGAGGTCCAGATGCACTCCTCGGGCACCTCCAGGCCCATGCCGGCCAGGCGGGCGCTGAGGTCGCGCGGGGTGTAGATGGAGTTGTTGGTGAGCACCAGGAACGGCTTGCCGGACTCCCGCAGCCTGCGCAGGAACTCCTCCGCCCCGGGGATCGGGGTGCCCTCGTGGATGAGGACACCGTCCATGTCGGTCAGCCAGGACTCGATGGGCTTGCGGTCTGCCACGTGCGTGTCTCCCGAGTGTTGCAACGTCGTGCGGTGGGCCCTGACGCGGCACAGCCTAATCCGCACGCCTGCCCGACGGCAGCACGTCCCGCGCAGCGGAACTCCGCCCCAGCCCCCGTCCCCGCTGCCGTCCCCTCCGGCGTGACCCGTCGGCCCGGGCGGGTGGCCCCGCAGCAAACCGGGAGCAACCGGGCGCCTCATGATTGAGTGGGCCCCATGAGCCCCGAGACCTCCCGCCCGTTCCGCGTCGGCCTGATCGGCTACGGCCTGGCCGGTTCCGCCTTCCACGCCCCGCTCATCGCCACCACCCCGGGGCTGCGCCTGGACGCCGTGGTCACCGCCAACCCCGAGCGCCGCGAGCAGCTGCAGCGCGAACACCCCGGCGCCCGCGCCGTGGACACCCCGGAACAACTGCTCGCCGACCCGGACGCGCTCGACCTCGTCGTCATCGCCTCCCCCAACCGCACCCACGCCCCGCTCGCCCGCGCCGCCCTTCGCGCCGGGCTCGCCACCGTCGTCGACAAGCCGCTGGCCGGCACCGCCGCCGAGGCGCTGGAGCTCTGCCGCCTCGCCGAGTCCCGCGGCACCCTGCTCTCCGTGTTCCAGAACCGGCGCTGGGACGGCGACTTCCTCACCACCGCCCGGCTCGTGCGGGGCGGCGCGCTCGGCCGGGTGCACCGCTTCGAGTCCCGCTTCGAGCGCTTCCGGCCCAAGCCCAAGCCCGGCTGGCGCGAACTCGCCGACCCGGCCGAGGTCGGCGGCACCCTGTACGACCTCGGCAGCCACCTCGTCGACCAGGCGCTCACCCTGTTCGGACCGGTCGAGACCGTGTACGCGGAGATCGACGTCCGCCGGGACGGCGCGGTCGTCGACGACGACGCCTTCCTCGCCCTCACCCACGCCTCCGGCACCCGCTCGCACCTGTGGACCAGCGCCATCGCCCCGCTGATCGGCCCCCGGCTGCGCGTCCTCGGCGACACCGCCGGGTACGTCAAGCCCGGCATGGACCCGCAGGAGGCCGACCTGCGCGCGGGACACCGGCCGGACGGCAGCCGGCCCTGGGGCGCGGACCAGCCCGCGCAGTACGGCACCCTCGGCACCGACGAGTCCGTGATCACCCTGCCCACCGACCCCGGCGACTACCCCGCCTACTACGCCGGCATCGCCGCCTCGCTGGCCTCCCCCGGCACCCCGCCGCCGGTCGACCCGCACGACGCGGTGGCCACCCTGACCGTCCTGGAGGCCGCGCGCACCTCCGCCGCCACCGGCACCACCGTCCGGCTGGACTGAACCCGCGCCGGGCCCGTCGCCCCCGCACGTCCCCGAGACTGTCGCCCCCACCCCGCGGACCCTGGAGTGGCCGGATGGACAGTCGGCGGGGGCGACCGGTCAGCGGCGAGGAACGGCTGCAGCGCGAACGGGCCTGGTCGGCCGGGCAGCAGGAGCGGGAAGCCGCCTGGAACGCCCGGCACGAGGCGCAGCAGAAGGCCTGGCAGGCACAGGAGCGAGAGCGCCAGGCCGCCCGCGCCGCCGAGTCGGAGCGGGCCGCCTGGACCCGGGGCAGACGGGCCGGGCAGGTCGGCCACCTCGACGTGACCGGGCCGGACGGCGTCCCGGTGCGGATCGCGGTGGTGTGGCTCGGCCGCTTCCGGGCCACCACCAGGCCGCTGAACGACCACAACCCGCTGCGGCACGTCCAGCCGGACGGCGGGGACGGACTCCTCCTGCTCGTCCCGTTCGCCCTCCTCGTCCTCCTGGACTTCGCGGTCCGCTGGTCGTTCCTGCGGCTGACGGGCCGCCCCTGCTGGGCCGTCGCCGCCGCCGCGGGCCCCGACGTCGGCACCCGCGGGCGCAACCTCGTCCTGCGGCGCACCCCGAGCCGGCGGCCGGCCCTGCTGGCCGCGGCGGCGCTGGCCGACCGCGTCGAACGCGACGGGGTCGCGGCCCTCACACCCCGATGACCTCGACCGCCGAGCCCAGGCCCCGGAAGTCGGCGACGTTGCGGGTGTAGAGCGGCAGGCCGTGCACGGAGGCGACGGCGGCGATCATCAGATCGATCCGTCGTGGGCGGGGCTGGCGCCCGGCGGCGATCGTCAGGGTCACCAGCGTCCCGTACCGGGCCGCGGCCGCCGCGTCGAACGGCAGCGGGTCGAAGTCGGCCATCGCCGCGCCCAGCACCTCCAGCCGGGCCGCCCGGCTGACCGGGTCGCGCGCCATCGACACGCCCTGCTGCAGCTCGGCGAAGGTGATCGCGGTCAGCTCCGGCACGGCCGGCAGGTCCGCCGGGGAGAGCAGCGCCAGATCGATGTACACGCAGGTGTCCAGCACCCCGGCCGGCCGCCGCCGGGACGCCCGTCGGCGCTCAGCCACGCGGCCGCTCGAACGGGTCGTCGCCGTCGTCCCCCACCAGCTCCTCCGGACCGAAGTACTCCTCGGCCTCCTTGCGCATCTCCTGGTAGTCCACCCGCGGCAGCTTCACGTGCCGCGCCACCAGCTCCTCCGCCGTGAGCCGCCGCCGCCCCGCCACCGGCCGCAGCTCCGCGACCTCGACCCCGTTCCTGGTGATGTGGAAGGTCTCCCCCGCCTCCACCGCGTCCATCACCGCGGCGGAGTTGTTCCGGAACTCCCGCTGGGTAATCGTCTTCATGCTCCCCAAGGTAGCCCCGCGTAGCCCCACTCGCTACACCCCGAACGCCCCGGACCCAACCTCCCCGGGCAGGACGGCACGGATCGGGTGCGGGTGTCCGCGAGGGAGATTCCCCGAGCGGCTGTCGGGCGGGTGGGTGCAGGCCGTAGGATCGGGCTCCTGTACGTCCGGTGGGTCCGGAGCATCGAGAGGAGTGGCGCGTGGGCATCGTGGCGATGTTGATCGGGCTGCTCCGGGTGCTGACCGGGGAGCTGGTCACCGAGGGCGGGTCGTTCGCCTCGGTGGCGGCGGTCGCGGCCGTGGTGCTGGTGGCCGGTGCGGTCGCCGGGACGCTGGCCGGGGCGCGGCTGCTCGGGGCGCGGGCGCCCGCCGCGGTGCGCAGCGGGGTGTTGCGGCGTCGTGCGTTCGGCACGGCCTTCCTGCCGCAGCGTGATCCGGATGCCCGGGGCAGGCGACGCCCGAGGGCACCGGGTGCGGCCCCGGCGGCCGCGTAGTCCTTCCGTTCCGCCGTACGACGCGGCCGTCCTCCGCCGATCACTCATGTTCTGAGACCCCGGAGGGCTCGCTTCACCATGTCCGTTCTCGCTGTTCTCGACCCGGCCGTCGCCGTCGCCCACGCCGCCGTCGCCGCACTCGCCGAGGTCCTGCCGACCGCGCTGGCGATCGTCCTGTTCACCGTCGCCGTCCGGCTGGCGCTGCACCCGCTGGCGCGGGCCGCGGCGCGCGGGGAGAAGTCCCGTGCCCGGCTGGCGCCGAAGGTCGCCGCGCTGAACAAGAAGTTCAAGGACCGACCGGAGAAGCTCCGGGAGGCGCTGGCCGAGCTGTACCGGGAGGAGCAGGCCTCGCCGTTCGCCGGGTGCCTGCCGCTGCTGGTGCAGATCCCGTTCTTCTCCGTGATGTACCGGCTCTTCACCACGCCGAACGACCTACTGGACCACACCCTGTTCGGCGTGCCGCTCGGCCTGCACGTGGGGGGCGCGCACGGTGCCGGGCAGCTCGCGGTGTTCGGGCTGCTGTACGCCGGGCTGGCGGCCGTCGGGTACGTCAACTTCCGCCGGGCGCGGCGTGCGGCGGCGGCGCAGACCACCCCGCAGCCGGGGGCGGGCCTGCTGCCGTACCTGTCCTTCGGTTCGGTGCTGTTCGCGATGCTGGTGCCGGTGGCGGCCGCGCTCTACCTGGTGACCACGAGCGTCTGGTCGGCGGCGGAGCGGGCCTGGCTGCACCGGGACGGCACGCCGGTGCCGGCGACGGCGCTGGCGCTCTGACGCCCGGGGGACGCGGGGGTGCGGGGACGCAGCGGTGCGGGGCGCCCGGACGGCCGGGCACCCGGTCGGTCGGTCGGCTACCGGGTGCCCGGCCGGGCACCGTAGCCCCGGGCGCCGCCGGCCGCCGCCGGTCAGAAGTGCTCGAGCAGCTCGGGGAAGGTCCTGAGCTGCAGGGTGGCCTCGTCCGGGCCGAGGTCCTGGTGCTCCAGCACCCAGGTGTGCTCGTGCGGGATGAAGACGGTCCGCAGCCCGGCCCCGCGGGCGGGGGCGATGTCGGACTTGGGCGAGTTGCCGATCATCCACGTCCGGTCGGGGTCGAGGCCGAGGTCGGCGACGAGCTGCAGGTAGGTGTCGACGGACTTCTCGGCCACGATGTGGACGCCGCGGAAGTGGTGGTCGATCGTGGAGGCCGCCACCTTCCGCTGCTGCTCGTCGAGGTCGCCCTTGGTGAGCAGCAGCAGGTGGTGGCGGTCGGCGAGGGCGGCGACGGTGGTGGCGACGCCGGCGATGAGTTCGACGTCGCGGGCGGTGAGCGGGGTGAGGAGCTCGGTGATCCGGGCGTCCTCGGCCTCGGTGAGGGCGCGGTCGCCGTTGAGGGCGCGCACGCAGTCGGCGAGGCTCTGCCGGAACACCGTCGCGCCGTAGCCGAGGGCCGCGGAGTTCTCGGCCTCGATGCGGTCGAGGACGGCCCTGGCGCCGTCCCGGTCGGCCGGGGCGGCGACCCAGTCCAGGAAGCCGTCGATGACCCGCTCGAAGAGGACGTTGTTCTCCCAGAGGGTGTCGTCGGCGTCGAAGATCAGGGTCTGGTCGGTGTGCATCGGGGTCTGCTCCAACGGGGTCTGAAGACGTGGTCTGAGAACTGGGGCGGGAGGGGCCCGGAGGCGACGGCCGGGCGCGGTCCGACGGCCGGGCCCGGTCCGGTGGTCAGGCGCGGGGCGGTGGTCAGGCGCGGGGCGCGGGCGTCGCGTCGAGCAGGCGGGCGGCCCGGTCGAGGGTCTCGCGCAGGTTCTCCTCGCTGGTCCGCTGCCGGGCCTCGGCGAGGGTGAGCCACTCCAGCGGGGAGACGGGGTTCTCCGGGCGGGCCCGGTCCGGCTCGGCGGTGGCGAGCAGGAACCGCAGGTCGGCGTGCTGGTGGGCCGGTTCGGTGGCGGACGCCGCGACGGGGACGACGACGAGGTGGAGGAGGGCGGCGTCGGGCCAGGGCGCGAGGTCGGTGAGCCCGGTCTCCTCGCGGCCCTCGCGCAGGGCGATGTCCAGCGGGACGGTCTCCCCCGGGTCGCCGTGCCCGCCGATCTGCAGCCAGGCCTGCTGGCGGACGTGCCAGCGCAGCAGGACGCGGCGGGTGGGCGGGTGGACGATCAGCGCGGAGGCGGTGAGGTGGAGCGGGGTGCTGCGGTCCCAGAGGCCCGCGGCAGGCGCCGCGCCGGTCGTGCCGGTCGCACCGGTCCCGACGGCACCGGCGCCCTCTCCGGCGGCCGCGACGAGGCGGCGGACCCGCTCGTGGTCGGCCGTCTCCGCCGCGCCCTGTGGCAGGTGGTCGGCCAGCAGTCGGGGCAGGTCGGGGCTCTGCGGCAGGCCGCCCGTGGTCACCATGATCAGCACTCCTCGTTCTGCTCCGGACCGCCTCAACCGGCTTGCGGGGGAGGGTGATCGGGCCCGGCGCTTCCGGTTCCGGCAAACCCGCGCAGCCTATCCACGGGCTGTTCGCGGGCCCACCGGTTTTCGCCCGTGCCGGCCGGGGGACGGGCCGGTCGGAGCGGTCCGCGGAGGGCCGTTAGCCTGTGGTGATCGATCCTGTGGTGATCGTTCCGGGACAGGTGGAGGGATGTCGTCATGGTGGCTGCTCCGGCACTCGCGGATCTGCGCGAGGTGTGCCAGCCGCAGGCCAAGCTGCAGAGCCGCAACGGTGAGCACTGGGCGGGGCGGATGTACATGCGGCGCCTCTCGCTGCGGACGACCCGGCAGCTGGTGCGGACCTCGGTGTCGCCGAACACCCTGACCTGGGTGATGGTGGTCTGCGGGGTCGGCGGCGGGGCGGCCCTGCTGATCCCGGGCCTGACCGGTGCCGTGCTGGCCGCGGTGCTGTTCCAGCTGTTCCTGCTCTTCGACTGCGTCGACGGCGAGGTGGCGCGCTGGAAGCGCCAGTTCAGCATGGCCGGGGTGTACGTGGACCGGCTGGGCGCCTACCTGGCCGACGCCGCGCTGATGATCGGCGCCGGGGTCCGGGCGGCCCGCGGCGGTTCGGAGCTGTGGATCTCGGTCGGTCTGGCGGCGGCGCTGGGCGTGGTGCTCCTCAAGGCCTCGACGGACCTGGTGGACGTGGCCCGTGCCCGCAGCGGGCAGGCCCCGGCGGACGAGGAGTCCACGCAGCCCCGGTCGCAGGGCATCGCGACCGCGCGCCGGCTCGCCTCCGTGTTCAAGATCCACCGGGTGACGAACGGCATCGAGGCCTCGCTGGTCCTGCTGGCGGCGGCCGTGGTGGACGCGGCGCTCGGCAACCTGGACGCGACGCGGGCGACGGTCGCGGGCATCGCGGTGATCACCTGGGGCATGGTGGTGGCGCACCTCGCGTCGATCCTGTCCTCCTCGCGCCTGCGCTGACGGGCCGACGGACGGGCGGACGGGCTGACGGGCCGACGGGCCGACGGGCCGACGGGCCGACGGACGGGCGTCCGGCGGCCGGACGCCGGGCCGAAGGTCGGGTTGCCGGCCACCGGGCGCATGGCCACCGGGCCGCCGCTCCGCACTCCGGAGCACGCGCCGCTCCCCCGCCCGGGGGAGTCGGCGGCGCCGGGCCCGCCGCCGGGCGGACGCGGCGCCACCGGCCCCGCGGGGAGGGTGGGTACATGACCGCTCCCCGGCCCGCCACCGCCGTTCCCGACCCGCCCCGCTGGGCCGTCCGTGCCGCGCACGCCGCCGCGGTGACCGCACTGCCGTCGGGCCTGTGGCGCCTGGCACTGGTCGCGGGCTGGCACGGCGGGTACACCGGTGCGGGCTACCGGGCGATGGGCTTCGACGGTCCGGGCGCGGTGTGGCCGGTGACCCTGAGCGTGCTGACGGAGGCGCTCGCGCTGCTCACGGTCGGGCTGGTGCGCCCCTGGGGCACGGTGGCGCCGCGGTGGGTCCCGTTCATCGGCGGGCGCCGGGTGGACCCGCGGGCGGTGGTGGTCACGGCCTCGCTGGGCGCGGCGGGGCTGGTCTGCCTGTGGACGCCGTTCGCGGCGTGGTGGACGTTCCCGCCCTCGGGCATGAGCCCGCTCGGCCACGCCGTGGTCGGCTTCCTCTACCTGCCGACGGTCGCCTGGGGGCCGCTGCTGGCCGCGGTCACCGTCTCGTACCACCGGCGGCACCGGGCTGCGGCCGTCGTCGAGACGGCCGGGGTGGCCGTCGACGGGACCCCGTCCACCGAGCACCCGCCGACCGGTCCCACCCCGACGCCCGACGCAGCCCCGACGCCCGAACCAGCGCCGACGACACCGACGCGGACGCCTCCGCCGACACCGACACCGACACCGACCAAGCGGTGAACCGAGCCCCGGCTACGCCTCGGCGGCGGTGCGCGCGTACGCGGCGAGGACGGTGTCGAGGAGTCCGGGGAAGCGCTGTTCGAGGTCGGTGGCGCGCAGGGCGGAGAACCGGCGGTTGGCCTCCTCGCGCTGGCGGATCACGCCGGACTCGCGCAGCACCTTGAAGTGGTGGCTGAGGGTGGAGGGCGCGACGTCCACCGGGAAGGTGCCGCAAGCCCGTTCGGGCTCGGTGCGCAGGACGCGCACGATGGTCATCCGGGTCGGGTCGGCGAGCGCGTGCAGGACGTCGAGGAGGTCGATCTCCCGGGTTTCGGGGTGGGCGAGCGCCGGTCGGCGCCGGGTGCTTCGGGGCACGGTCCAGCCTCTCTGATCTGCGATGTTCGACAGGTCTCGAAACGCCGTGGTACCACTGACCCACGACAATTTCGTCGTTCGTCGAACATCGTAGTCGAGGGGGACCGACATGCGCGCACTGGTGATGACCGCACCCGGCGGAGCCGAGCACACGGAGATCCGGGAGGTCGGGGCACCGCTCCCCGGCCCCGGGCAGGTCTCCGTCGACGTGGCCTACGCCGGCCTGAACTTCGTGGACGTGATGACCCGGCGCGGCGACAGCGCCTACGCCGCCGACTGGCCGTACCGGCCGGGCAAGGAGGTGTCGGGCACCGTCCGGGCGGTCGGCGAGGGCGTCACCGGACTGGCCGTGGGCGACCGGGTGGCCGCCGCACCGGTCGGTGCCGGGCTGGCCGAGGTGGTGCTCGCCGAGGCGGCGCTCACCGCACCCGTGCCGGACGGGGTCGCCCTCGCCGAGGCCGCCGCCGTCCCGCTCGGCCTGGCCACCGCGATGCTGCTGCTGGACGACGCGGGCCGGTTCACCGCCGGGGACACCGTCCTGGTGCACTCCGCCGGCGGCGGCATCGGCAGTGCGATCGCCCGGCTCGTCCCGCTGCTCGGCGGCGGCCGGCTGATCGGCACGGTGGGGCGCCCGGAGAAGGCGGAGGCTGCCGTCGCCGCCGGGTACGACGCCGCCTTCGCCCGCGGCGAGGGCCTGGCCGAGGCCGTCCGGGCCGCCGCCGGCGGCCGGGGTGTCGACCTCGTCCTCGACCCGCTCGGTACCGACGCCCTGGAGCTCGACCTCGACGTGGCCGCGCCCGGCGGCCGGATCGTCCTGTTCGGCAACGCGGGCGGCGGCGCCGTCGCCGACCTGCCGCCGCTCGCCCGCCTGATGGCCGGCAACCTCACCGTCACCGGCTTCAGCCACCGCGGACTGGCCGCCACCGCCCCCGAGCGGCTCGGCCGGGCGATCGGCAAGGTGCTCGGCCTGATGTCCGGCGGAGGCCTCGCCCTGCCCGTCACCGAACTCCCCGGTCTGGACTCCGTCGCGGCCGCCCACGACGCCATGGAACAGGGCCGCGCCCTGGGCAAGTACGTGGTGCGCGTGGCGGGTTGACCGCCCCCGCCGGCCGGGGCGGGCCCGGGCTGCCAGGGCCGCCCCGGCCGGCAGCCTCGGGGCCGAGATACCGTGGACTGGTCCACGGAGGCCGGGGACAGGAGCGCACGCATGACGGCCGGACACCGGTGGCCGCTGGACGAGACCCCCTGGCCCGCCGAGGCGGCGCTGGCGTACGGCGAGATGGTGGAGCTGACCACCCCGGAGCCGCCGGTCCCCGAGCTGGGCTTCCTCGGTCCGGACCTGCTGGGCACCCGGGGGGTCGTCGTCGAGTGCCTCGTCGAACGGGACGACCACGACGGCCGACCCGGCCCGGTCTACTCGGTGGAGACCGAGGACGGGAGCCCCTGGCGCCTGCGGCCGGAGTTCCTCTCCTCCCTGGGGCGGCTGCACCCCGGCATGCCGCCCCGCCACCGCAGTGACCTGCCCGAAGGCACCCGGGTGTGGATCCGCGACGAGCCCGAGCGGCCAGGCGGGCCCGCCGAAGCCGCCGAAGCCGTCGGACGGATCGGACGGATCACCGGCCTCTGGTGGACCACCGCCCTCGAACCCCCGAAGGGCTACACCGTCGACGTGGACGGATGCAGCCGCAGCGTGACCCCGCAGGAGATCGAGGTCCTCTGACCCCGCGACCGGGCCGACGCCCGGACTCCGCGCGTGAAGTCGACCCGGCCGACTTCTCGTGCGGGGCCCACCGGCGGTTCGACCAGCCCTTCCCGCACGTGGCGTGACGGACGGTCGGCCCGGGCGACCCGGGCGGCATGGTTCGGACGGCAGGGGCGTTGGGTGCGGCATGACCGTGATTCTGGTGATCGGCGCCACCGGCAGTGTGGGGCGGCACGTGGTGTCCGCCCTGGCGGAGGGCGGGTACGGGGTGAGGGCGCTGGTACGGGATCCCGGGAGGGTCCCGCTGCCCGAGGGGGTCGAGGCCGTCCGGGGTGACCTGTCGGCGCCGGAGACGCTGGCGGCGGCGCTGCGCGGGGTGGACCGGGTCTACCTGATGTGGCCGGGGCTCCCAGTGGAACCGCGGGTGGTCGAGCTGATCGCCGCGCACGCCGAGCGGGTCGTGTACCTCTCGGCGGACGTGGCCGACCTCGCCGACGACGAACCGGCCGTGATCTTCCACCAGGAGATCGAGCGGCTGATCAGGAAGTCAGGCGTCCGCTGGACCTTCGTGCGCGCGATCGACTTCGCCGGCAACACCCTCGGCTGGGCCGACCAGGTCCGGCAGGGAGTCGTCCGCTGGCCCTACGGCCGGGCCCGCCGATCACTCGTCCACGAAAGCGACATCGCGGACGTCGCCGTGCGGGCCCTCACAGAGGACGGCCACGACGGTGCCCGGCACGTGGTCACCGGTCCCGAGTCGATCGCCCACGCCGAGCTGGTACGGCTCATCGGCGAGGAACTCGACATCGAGCTGCGCTGGGAGGAGCTCGCCCCCGCGGCGGCCCGCGAGCAGTTGACCGCGGCCTGGGGCGACGCCGCCTTCGTGGACTCCAGACTGCGCGCCTGGGAGTCGTTCACGCACCAACCCGAACGGGTCACCGACACCGTGGAGCGGGTGCTCGGCCGGCCCGCGCGAACCTTCCGCTCCTGGGTCCGTGACCACGCGGAGGACTTCCGGTAGCGGTAGAGGCGACCGGCCCGGGCCTCGCAGAGAGCACCGAGAAGGGCGGCGAGGAGGTTGAAGGCCACGAGGTCGAACGCCAGGAGTCCGAGCATCAGTGGGGCGCGTCCCGGCTTCGCTTGTACTCGCGGAGGAGTGCGAGGAGGTTGATCAGGGTGCTGGCCGGGATGCTGCCGACGGAGACCAGGCGGCGGCCGCGGAGATCGGCGTCACCGGCCCTGGCGGACGGCCAGAGGAGACCGAACTCGCGCCCCTCGGTCCGGAGTTCGACGACGAGTTCGGTGAGCTCGCGGACGGTGAGGTGGAGGAGCGCCGGATCGGCCGGATGGATCGGGTGGTGGGCGCTCACGCGGCACCGTCCAGCTCGAACCAGACGGCCTTGCCGAGCGTCTGCGGGTCGACGCCCCAGCGGTGCGTGAGACCGTCGACGAGCTGGAGGCCCCGGCCGGATTCGGCGAGCGCGGAGGCCGTTCGCTGTTCGGGGAGGGCGGAGGAGCGGTCCGCGACGGTGACCCGGAGGGTGTTGTCGAGGAAGAGGATGAGGACGACGGGGGCGGCGGTCCCCCCGTGGCGCCAGGCGTTGACGATGAGTTCGACGAGGGCGAGCTCGGCATCGGCGATGGTCGGGGGCGCCCAGCCGGCGCGGGTCATCGCGTCGCGGAGGGCTTCGCGGGAGAGCGCGAGGGAGGGGGAGTTGAGGTTGCGCACAGGGGTCTCCCGAAGGGGGAAGGGTGAGACCGGCGGATGCGTCGCCGTGAACGAGCCCACTGGGCATGGGTGTTCTGCGGTGCCCGAGCGGCGTTACTGACGATCCATTCGGCGATCGGTGCATCTCAGACTGTAGGACCGGTGGTACATGTTGGGGTACTTCTACCCCCACCTTCACTCGATCGATGGATTGCTGGACCCTTCACTGGATGGCGATGGATGCTTGGGGCATGCCACCACGAACCACTCCGTCAGCCAGGCAGGAGCGAGTAGGTACCGAGCTGCGGAAGATGCGCGACTGCGCCAGCCGCACGACTGCCGAGTCCGCCGCGCTGTTCGGGTTCGCCCGGACGAAGATCACCCAGATCGAGAAGGGGCAGTACCCGATCACCGCCGAGCGCGTGCGGATGCTCGCGTCCGAGTTCGAAGAGGGCGACGTCGCCTTCATCGAGGCCCTCGCAGCCATGGCCGAGGAACGCCACAGGGGTTGGTGGGAGGACTTCCGGGGCTCTGTACCTGCCGGGTTCCTCAACATCGCCGAGATGGAGTACTTCGCCCAAGGGATGCGCACGTATCAGATCTCGCACGTCCCCGGCGCCATGCAGACGGAGGAGTACGGACGAGCCATCTTCAACGATGTCTACCCGCCACTCTCCGCACGCCACATCGAGGCGCGCGTCGAACACCGGGTTCAGCGCTCCGCGATTTTGATGAGCGAAGGTGCGCAACCCTACTCGGCGCTGGTGCACGAAGCCGCTCTGCGCATGCTGTTCGGTGGTCGTGATGCCGCAAAGAGGCAGATGGACAAGCTGCTTGAGTACTCGGAGCTGCCTCACGTGACGCTTCGGGTGGTCACCTTCAGCACCAATGGCTTCATGGGAGCCGGTCAAGGCATCATCTATGCGAACGGACCAGTGCCCCGTCTCGACACCGTTCAGCTCGACTCGACCAGCGGCCCAGTGTTCCTTCACGAGCAGAAAATGATGGAGAACTACCGCCACATCATCGACAGGATGACCGAGAGGGCGCTCACCGAGAGCCAGTCTCGCGACGCCATCAGGGTCATCAAGAAAGAGATCTAGGGCCATGGAGATACTTCGCTGGAAGCGCCCCGAGGCATGCGGCGAGGGTGCGAGCTGCCCTGAGGTGGCCATCACCTCGGAGGCCGTCTACGTCCGCAGCAGCCTCCGGCCCGACGCCGTCGCCCACCTCACCCCCGGCGAGTGGCGTGACCTCGTCTCCGCCATCCGCAACGGCGAGTACGAACTCTGAACTCTCCACGCCGCCCGGGTCCTTCGCTCCCCGAGGACCCGGGCAGCGCCGCGTCCGCGCCCTCGTCATCGACCGCCCCGGCGCGTACGCTGATCCGCTACACCGTGCCTCGGGGGGAACTGTGCTGCTCGCCATCTCCTTCTTCGTCCTCGGACTCGCCATCGGCGCGCTCATCGCCACTGCCGCCCTGCGCCGCCAGGCCCTCGACGCCGTCCGATCCGCCCGGGCCGCCCGCGACGCGGCCGAATCCGCCCGGAAGGCCGCCGAGGCGGCCAAGGCGCTCCCCGGTCCGGGCCGCCCCAGGAAGGCGGCGGCCCCCACCTCCGACCAGCGGCCCAAGCCGCCGCGGTCCCGCAAGGCACCCGAGCCCGCTCGCGCGCCCGCCACTCCCCTCCCTGCCGGACCCGTCGACGACGGGCTGCCCCGGCTCGGCCCCGCCGGGCCCCGGGACACGCCCGGCACCGTCCCCCGACGAACCGACGACGATCCCTTCCACCACACGGGCGTCTGGGACGAGGACACCGATCACGAGTTCCCGATCGAGCTCCCCGAGCCCGGCGCCGTCGCGGTGGTCGAGGTCACCGCCAAGTCCTCCAAGCGCGTCCGGATCGTCCCGATGACCCGGACCCCGACCCGGGTCGACACCCATCGGACCCTGCTCTACGTCAGCGCCTCCGACGGAACCGAGCGCACCCGCACCGTCCTGTCCCGGGACGTCACCCACCTGAAGGTCGATGCGCAGGGCCGCTCCGAGTGGTCCGTCCGCCTCTACGGCCCGTCCGAGACCGACGAACTGACCGGCACCCGCGAGGGGACCGGCGAGATCGTCGTCGCCCTCCGCCCCGACGCGCCCTCCGAACTCCTGCTGCACGTCGACTCCTCCTCCTGGGGCGCCGAGTTCATCTGCCACTGCTGGCGCTGGGACAAGGACAACCGGGACAAGTGCAGGTGCGCCGCGCCCGAGGGCCTCCCCCGGTGGTTCTCCAGCATGGTCTACCTCCAGGGCGAGGGCATGCGCACCCTCGTCATCCCCCGCCCCGGCCTGCTCAAGCTCCACACCGACAAGCCCACCGACCCCTGGCGCCTCCGGCTCGGCCCCTACCGCGGCACCGCCGAGGACGACGACTCCGACGACTAGCATCGGCCGGGTGCTGCCCGAACAACTCCCCCTCTCCCCCGGCGCCTTCACCACAGCCGCCGCGGTGCGGAACGCCGGCCGCGGCGCGAGCGAGACACGGATCTGCATCGCCCGCGGGCTTCCGTCGATCTTCCTCTTCGCGGATCCGGGCGCCCGGCGGCTCCGGGGCTTCAACCTCTTCGACGGGTGGGCCGAGGAGGACGACCGGGGCCCGGTGTTCCACCTCACGAGCGTCGGCGCCCTCGGCGACCACCGGCTGACCCTCGGGAACAGGGCCCTCCTCGACCACCGGGAGCACGGGCGGGCCCTTCACCTGTTCGCCGCCGACGGCCCCTCCGGAAGCCCGGTCGACCCCGTCCGCCAGCGATACCTGGGCGAGTTCCTCGTCGACCCGACCGAACCCCACCTGGAACGCCGAGCCCCGGCGCTCGGCCCCGGCAACCGGACCCGCCGGGTCTTCGTCTTCCGGCTGCGGCCCGTGCCGGGCCGGCCGTTCCAGCGCGACGACCGTGACGGGACCGCCACCCCCGAGGAACACGCCGCCGCGGCCGCCAGGACGTGGTTCGTCAGCTACCGGTGACCGCCCGGGCCGGCCGCCGACCGGAGCCCCCGGTGCGTCGACCGGCCGGAACCACCGATGACCCGACCGACCGGATCCGCCGACGGCCCGGGTGACGGTCTCGCCGTCACCCGGGCCGCGGCCGCCGGCCGTACCCCCGTCACCGCCGGTGGAAGACGCTCCGCGACCAGAGGTAGCCGAGCAGCGTCAGTCCGGTGCACCAGGCCAGAGCGATCCAGCCGCTGGAGCCGATCCCGGTGCCCATCAGCAGACCGCGCAGGGTCTCGATGATCGGGGTGAAGGGCTGGTACTCGGCGAACCAGCGGAGCACCGTCGGCATCGAGTCCGGCGGGACGATGGCGCTGCCGATGAAGGGCAGGAAGGTCAGCGGCAGCGGCGTGTTGCTGGCGCTCTCCGGGGTCTTCGACACCAGCCCGATCCCCGCCGATATCCAGGTCAGCGCCAGCGTCACGAACAGCAGCAGCCCTGCCGCGGCCAGCCACTCCACCGGCCCGGCGCTCGACCGGAACCCCATGGCGAAGGCCGCACCCGTCACCAGCACCAGCGCGATCACCGTCTGGATGACGCTGCCGATCACGTGCCCCGCCAGGAACGCCGACCGCGATATCGCCATCGTGCGGAAGCGGTTGACGATGCCCTCCGTCATGTCGACGCAGACGCCGACCGCCGTGGCGACCGAGCCCGCCGTCGCCGTCATCAGCACGATCCCCGGCGTCACGTAGTCGATGTAGCTTCCGCCGCCGATCCCCAGCCCCAGCGCCCCGCCGAAGGCGTAGTTGAAGAGCGCCAGCATCATCACCGGCATCACCACGACCGAGAAGGTCATCGCCGGGTACCGCTGCGCGCGCTTGAGGTTGCGCCGCAGCATGGTCAGCGAGTCGCTGACCGCGTAGCTCGTCATCGCGCTCATCGCGCGCCCTCCCCCGTGAGCGTGAGGAACACGTCGTCCAGATCGGCCGTCTCCACGACCAGTGACTCGGCCCGCACCGACGCGTTGTCGAGCGCGTCCAGCACGGCCTTCACGGTGAGCACCGAGTTGTCCCCCGGGATCTCCAGCCGCAGTGCCTCGGCGTCGGCCGTGGCGTACTCGAACAGCCGGGCGGCCGCGTCCAGGTGGCCCGGGTCAGCGAACTGGAGCCGGATCCGGCCGCCGGGGACGATCCGCTTGAGCTCCTCGGCCGTGCCCTCGGCGACGATCCGGCCGCCGTCCAGGACGGCTATCCGGTCGGCGAGTTGGTCGGCCTCCTCCAGGTACTGGGTGGTGAGCAGGACCGTCACCCCCTGCTCGCCGACCAGCCCCCGGATGATCTCCCACATGGTGCGCCGGCTGCGCGGGTCCAGCCCGGTGGTCGGCTCGTCGAGGAAGATCACCTGTGGGTCCCCGACCAGGGTCATCGCCAGGTCGAGCTTGCGCCGCATGCCGCCGGAGAAGGTGGACACCGGCTTGCGGGCGGCCTCCGTCAGGTCGAACCGCCGCAGCAGGCCCTCGGCCCGCCTCCGCCCCTCCCGACGGCGGAGGTGGTGGAGGTCCGCCATGAGCAGCAGGTTCTCCTCGGCGGTGAGCAGGTTGTCCACCGCCGAGAACTGGCCGGTGACGCCGATCGACCGCCGCACCCCGTCGGCCTGCGCGGCCACGTCGTACCCGGCCACCCGGGCCGTTCCGCCGTCCGCCGGGAGCAGCGTGGACAGGATCTGCACGGTGGTGGTCTTGCCTGCGCCGTTCGGCCCGAGCAGGGCGAACACGCTGCCCGCGGGGATCTCCAGGTCGACCCCGTTCAGCACCGCCTTGTCGCCGTAGGACTTGGTCAGCCCGCGCGCGGAGACGGCCGCCATCAGGCCCTCCGGACGACGACGGTGCCGACCTGGGTCTGCGCGCGGACCTCGACCGTCTCCCGGGCGTCGCCCGGGCCCTCCGCCTCGCCGAGGGAGTTGCGGACGCCGCCGAACTTGCTGTGCACGTCGAGCCAGGCCGCGGTGCCCTCCGCGATTCCGATCTCCACGTCCCCGACGCTGGTCTGCAGGGTGACCTTGCCGCGGACCACCCGGCCGAGCCGGATGTGGCCGTTCGCCGACTTGGCGTCCACGCCCGAACCGGCGAGGCCGACGTGGATCCGGCCGTTGGAGGCGTTGGCCACCAGCTCCCCCCGCACCTCGTCGATCTCGGTGTCGCCGTTGCTGTTCTTGACCGTCAGCCGGCCCCCGACGGAGCCGACCTCGATCCGGCCGCCGCCGGACACCTCGGCGTCCCCGGTGACGGTGCCGACCCGGACGTCACCCATGTCGGTCTTGAGCCGCACGGCCTCGGCCCGGTCCAGCTGGATCCGGCCCATGGACGTCTTCACCCGGCAGTCCCCGAGCGGGCCCTCGGCGACGAAGTCGGCCATCGGGGAGTCGGCGTGCACCTCGGAACCGGCCGGCAGCTCGACGAGGACCTCGATCGAGCCCTTCCTGTTGGAGAACACGGTGCGCTGCTTGGGGCCCTTGAGGGTGAGCCGGCCGCCGGAGAAGTCGACCTGGGTGAGCTCGGCGGCCCTGACGTCCGCCTCCCTGGCCGCGTTGGCGGGCCGGACCTCGACCACGGTGTCGGTGCGCTTGCTCGCGCGGACCCACACCGAGCCGATCTCGAACTCGAGGGCTGCGGAGATCGGTCCGTCGGTCTCGTACGTAGGCATGGCTGTCCCGTCCTCTTGACTCGTGGTGGTGTTCCCGCTGGTCGGAGCGGGGGTGACGTGGAAGGTGCAGGGTGCTCGGTGGTGCGAAGGCGTGGGGAGGTGTGGGGAGGTGTGGGGGGGCGTTAGTGGACCCAGCCGGTGAAGCCCTGGCCGCCCCCGCCGCGCGGGGCGCGGGTGCCGAGGTCGGCGGCCGGGCGGACGCCCGGCTGGCCACCCTCCATCGCGCCGGCGACGGCCCGGACCAGCCAGGCGTTGAGGGACAGGCCCTCCCGCCCGGCCGCGTCCTCCGCCCGGGCCTTGAGGTTCGCGGGCAGTCGCAGGTTGATCCGGGCGGTGCCGCTCTCGTCGCCCTCCGGCACCGGAGAGGAGACCGGTGGCACCACCGGCGCCACCGACGGCACCACGGGTGGCACATCGCCGTGGAAGCCGCCGGTGCCGGGCGGCACCGTGACCACGAACTCCGGATCCAGCCCGCGCAGCCGGACGTCAACCGAGCCCGGCGCGAGGTCGCGGGTGACCTCGCCCATGGCGGCGGAGAGCGCGTTGAGCAGGGTGAGCCGCACGGCGGACTCCAGCGGGAGCGTCAGCCGCTCGGCCAGCGCGCGGGCTTCGTCCCCGCCGGCGTCGGCCGCCGCGGCGAGCTCGTTCCGGAGGTTCTCTACGTACGGCGTGAGGTCCATGCCAGAAGCATGGCACAGCGGTGGCGCCATGTCGAGACATAAATGGCACCACTGTGGCGCCACCCGGCGGAGGGGTCCGGCACCACGTCACGCGCGGGCCCGGCGCCACGTCCCGACCGGGCCGGCGCCACAACGGGAACCGCCCCGCCGGCCGAAGCCGACGGGGCGGTCCACCAGGGCGAACGGCCGGCGGTCAGGCCCGCCAGCCCGCCAGGTACGCGTCGATCTCGCCGACCAGGCGGGCCTTGCCGGCCACGTCCAGGAAGGACGCCTCGACCGCGTTGCGCGCCAGCGCCGCCACCCCGGACTCGTCCAGGTCCAGCAGCCGGGCCGCGACGGCGTACTCGGTGTTGAGGTCGGTGCCGAACATCGGCGGGTCGTCGCTGTTGACGGTCACCAGCAGGCCGGCCTCCACCATCCGCTTGATCGGGTGGTCCTCGATCCGCTCCACCGCGCGGGTGGCGATGTTGGAGGTCGGGCAGACCTCCAGCGGGATCCGGTGCTCGCCGAGGTGGTCCAGCAGTGCCGGGTCCTTGACCGCCTGGGTGCCGTGCCCGATGCGCTCGGCGCCGAGCACCCGGATGGCGTCCCAGACCGTCTCCGGCCCGGTGGTCTCGCCCGCGTGCGGCACGCTGCGCAGGCCGGCCGCCCGCGCCCGGTCGAAGTACGGCTTGAACTGCGGACGCGGCACGCCGATCTCCGGGCCGCCGAGGCCGAAGCTGACCAGGCCCTCCGGGGCCAGGTCGACGGCGAGCCGGGCGGTCTCCTCGGCGGCCTCCAGGCCGGCCTCGCCGGGGATGTCGAAGCACCAGCGCAGGACGACCCCGAGCTCCTTCTCGGCGCGCAGCCGGGCGTCCTCGATCGCCTCCATGAAGGCGACGTCGGGGATGCCCCGCCGGACCGAGGAGAACGGGGTGATGGTCAGCTCGGCGTACCGGATGTTCTGGCGCGCCATGTCCTCGGCCACGCCGTAGGTGAGCGCGCGGACGTCCTCGGCGTCGCGGACCAGGTCCACGACGCTCAGGTAGACCTCGATGAAGTGCGCGAAGTCGGTGAAGCTGAAGTACTCGGCGAGGGCCGCCGGGTCCGTCGGCACCTTCGACTGGCCGCGGTGGCGGGCGGCCAGCTCCGCGACGACCCGCGGCGAGGCCGAGCCCACGTGGTGGACGTGCAGCTCCGCCTTGGGCATCCCGGCGATGAACGCCTCGATGCCGCCCTTGCCAGTGGGGTTTCCGATCCGACTTCCGTCCGGCTGGACCACGGTGGTTCCCTCTTCCTTCTACGCGCGTATCGGCAGGTGTTGGCAAGGATAGGCCGAAGCCGCGGGTCAGCCGCCCAGGGCCACCGCGACGGTGTGGATGAGCAGGCCGGCCAGGGCGCCGACCACGGTGCCGTTGATGCGGATGAACTGCAGGTCCCGGCCGACGTTGGCCTCGATCTTCCGGGAGGCGTCGTCGGCGTCCCAGCCCGCCACCGTCTCCGAGATCAGCGAGGTGATCTCGGTGCGGTAGGTGTCCACCAGGTACTGGGCGGCGTCCTGCAGCCAGCCGTCGGCCTTGGCCTGCAGTTTGGCGTCGGTCGCCAGGCGCTCGCCGAAGCGGCGCACGCCGTCGCGGATGCGCCGGCGCAGTTCGCTGTCCTCGTCCTCGGCCGCCGTCAGCACCAGGGTGCGCACGGCCGCCCAGGTGGAGGCGATCAGGTCCTGCACCTCGGGCCGGACCAGCAGCTCCGCCTTGGCCCGCTCGACCCGGGCGATGGTCTCCGGGTCGGTCTGCAGCTCGGTCGCGAAGTCGGCGAGGAAGTTGTCGATCGCGCCGCGGGCCGGGTGGTCCGGGTCGTCCCGGATGTCGGTGACGAACCGCAGCAGCTCCTTGTAGACCCGCTCGCCGACCTGCTGGTCGAGGAACTTCGGGGTCCAGCCCGGGGTCTTCTGGGTGACCTTGCGGACCACGTCCTCGTGGTTGGCGGCCAGCCAGTCGTGCGCGCGGACGGCCACCAGGTCCACCACGCCGTGGTGGCCGCCGTCGGCGACCACCTTGCCCAGCATCCGGCCCATCGGCTCGGCCACCGAGGTCGCCGCGGCCCGCCTGGTCACCGCCTCGGCGACGACCGCCTGCACGTCGTCGTCCCGGAGCACCGCGAGGACGCCGCGCAGCGCCGCCGAGGCCTCCTTGGTGACCCGCTCGGCGCTGCCCGGCGCGGCCAGCCACTCCCCCAGCCGGCGGGCGATGCCGAGCGCGGCCAGCCGCTCGCGCACCACCCGGCCGGAGAGGAAGTTCTCCCCGACGAAGTCGCCGAGCGAGCGGCCGAAGGCGTCCTTCTTGGTGGGGATGATCGCGGTGTGCGGGATCGGCAGGCCGAAGGGGCGGCGGAACAGCGCGGTCACCGCGAACCAGTCGGCCAGCGCACCGACCATGCCGGCCTCCGCGGCGGCCGCCACGTACCCGGCCCAGGCCCCGGCCCCGGCCGCCTTGGCCCAGGTGGCCAGGGCGAAGACCAGGGTCGCGAAGGCCAGCAGGCCGGTCGCGATGGTCTTCATCCGGCGGACGCCCTGTCTCTTCTGCTCGTCGGCGGCGGTGAACCGGACCCCGGGGCCCGTCCCGCTGAAGGCTTCGTCGCTCACCCCGCCAGTCTGCCCGCTGCCCGGCGCGGGTGAGGGCGCGCCCCGCAATCACGCGCCGGGCGCGCGCCGGAACCCGCGTGCCGGGCGTGCGCACCACCCGCCGGGCAGCCCACCCGCCCGGCCCCCGCCGGTCAGCCCGTCGCCGCCCCGCCGCTCAGCCCACCGCCGTCCCGGCGTACATCCGGGCGATCACGTCCTCGATCGCCGGCTCCCGCACCGACAGGTCCACCAGCGGGTAGCGCTCGGCCACCGCCGCGACGATCGGCGCGGCGCTCTGCCGCGCCGGGAAGGCCAGCCACTGGCGCGGGCCCTCGACCTTGACGACCCGGGCGCCGGACACCTCGATCGCCGGCCGCGCCTCGGCCAGGTCGACCACCAGGGTGCGCTCGCTGCGCCCGGCGGCGTGCAGGCCGTCCAGACCGCCGTCGTGGACGACCCGGCCGTGGTCGATCACCATCACCCGGTCGCAGAGCTGCTCGATGTCGGTGAGGTCGTGGGTGGTGAGCAGCACGGTGGTGCCGTGCTCCCGGTTCACCTCGCGCAGGAACCCGCGCACCCGGGCCTTGCTGACCACGTCCAGGCCGATGGTCGGCTCGTCCAGGTAGAGCACCTGCGGGTCGTGCAGCAGGGCCGCCGCGAGGTCCCCGCGCATCCGCTGGCCGAGCGAGAGCTGGCGGACGGGGGTGTCCAGCAGCGCGGCCAGGTCGAGCAGTTCGACGCAGCGGCCGAGGTTCTCGCGGTACCGGTGCTCGGGGATGCGGTAGATCCGGCGGGCGAGTTCGAAGGAGTCGCGCAGCGGCAGGTCCCACCAGAGGGTGGTGCGCTGGCCGAAGACGACGCCGATCCGGCGGGCCAGGGCGACGCGCTGGCGGGCCGGGTCGACCCCGGCGACGCGCAGCCGCCCGCTGCTGGGGACGAGGATGCCGGTGAGCATCTTGATGGTGGTCGACTTGCCGGCCCCGTTGGGCCCGATGTAGCCGACGCACTCGCCGGCCTCGACGGTGAAGCTGAGCCCGTCCACCGCGCGCACCTCGCGCTTGGCCCGGCTGAACCGGCCGGTGCGGGCCCGCACGGTGAAGCTGCGGCGGACGTCCTCGAGTTCGATCAGTGCCATGGGTGCTCCTTGCGTGGTCGGAGGGGTCAGCTGCCGGCGCCGCGGTAGGCGCGCAGTCCGGCCCGCCAGGCGAGCCCGGCGGCGGCGACGCACAGCGCGGCGGCCACCGGGGAGGCGAACTGGAAGGCGGTGGGCAGGCCGAGCGGGTCGGGCCGGCCGAGGACGTGCAGGGCGGGCAGCCAGTTGACGAAGGCCAGCGGGACGCCGAAGACCGCCCCGGCCACCAGCTCCTTGGCGAAGATGGTCGGCGGGTAGTGCAGCAGGGTCGCGCCGCCGTAGGTGAAGGAGTTCTGGATCTCCTTGGACTCGCCCCACCAGAACTGGACGGTCGCGCCGCCGACGTAGACGGCCCCGAAGATGACGCTGCCGCAGACCAGCAGGACGGGCACCAGCAGGACGCGGTCCCAGGTCCAGTGCACGTCCAGGGCGGCCAGCGACCAGACCAGCACGGCCAGGGCCTGCACCGGGCGGCCGAGGCGGCGCAGCGAGAAGCGTTCCGCGCACAGCTGGGCGAGCGCCGGGGCGGGCCGCACCAGCATGGTGTCCAGCGTGCCGTTGACGATCCGCACGCCGAGTCCGTCGACCGAGCCGACCAGCAGGTTGGCGGTGCCGAGGGCGAAGGTCGCGGTGCCGTAGAGGAAGGCGATCTCCGGCAGGCGCCACCCGCCGAGCTGGTCGGTGTGCCGGAACATCAGCACCAGGACGACGAAGTCCAGCGAGTGCGTCGCCAGGCTGGCCAGCAGGTTCAGGGCGAAGGAGGCCCGGTAGGCCATCATCGAGCGCATCCACATCCGGGCGCAGAACCACCAGGAGCGGACGGCCCAGGCGGCCCGGGCGGTGAGCGGCTCGGCGGCCACGGTGAGCGACTCGGACGGCGGCGCGGCGGGCGGCGCGGCGGGCCCGGCCGGGGCGACGAGGGGCTCAGCCACCCTGGACCACCACCTTGCGGGTCGCCAGCCACTGGGCACCGCGGCCGGCGGCGAGCAGGGCGGCGGCCCAGCCGAGCTGGAAGCCGAGCGGCCCGAGCAGGCCGGCGCCGGTGGCGCGCTCCAGGAAGACGTCGGTCGGCACCTGCACCAGCGCCGCCCAGGGCAGCACCGGGGCGAGGTCGCCGAGCAGGCCGGGGAACAGTGCGATCGGCAGCAGCATCCCGGAGAAGAACATCGAGACCACGAGCATCACCGAGCGCACGCCCTCCGAGTCGTGCAGCCAGAAGCCGGTGACGGAGACCAGGAAGCGCAGCCCGAAGCTGACCACCACCGCGAGCAGCACCGAGAGCAGGAAGGCCGCCCAGGTGACGGGCCGTTCGGGCATCCGGGTGCGGAACACCAGTGCGCCGACCAGCAGCGGCACGGTGCCGCGCACCAGCAGCTGGAAGGCGGCCCGGCCGAGGTCGGTGGCCAGCCACCAGCCCTGGAAGTCGACCGGGCGGTAGAGGTCGACGGCGATGTCGCCGCTGCGGAAGCGGTCCTGGACGTCGTCCTGGAAGCCGCCGCCCCACACCGCGACGGTGACCAGCAGGGCCTGGCTGACCCAGATGTAGGTGACGGCCTGGCTCTCGTCGTAGCCGCCGAGGCCGGGGCGGGCCCGCCAGAGGGCGAGGAAGGAGGAGGCGAGGATGATGCCGAAGACGGTGTTGGTGAAGGTGCCGGCCAGCGTGGCGGCCCGGTAGCCGGAGTAGCGGCGGAAGGCGCCGCGGGCGACGGCGGCGTAGAGCCCGAGCACGGGGAGCGGTCCGGCGGGATCGGGCGGGCGCCCGGTCCGCGGGCCGGGGGATGCGACGTTCAGCATATTGTCTCCTTGTCGACAAATACGGGCAGACGGGTGTGCCGGCCGACGTCCGCGCACACCCCAGCGGCCCCGACCGGCCCACCCCGGGGGTACCGGGCCGAGCGGACGGAGCTGTCGGAAACAGGTGCGCTATGCGGTTCTCACCTTTCACCGTACCGCCGGCGATCAGCCCCCGCACCCGTTTTTCCCGCGCACGCCGCAGCCGCCCCACCACTGATCGCACGTCAAATAGCACATAATCGCCGCATGACCTTGAGCACCCGGCGCCAGGCCAAACGAGCCGCCCGCCGCGCGGCCCGCCGCGCCCTCCCCCGCTGGCGCCGGCTCCTGCCCACCTGGCGGATCACGCTCGGCGCCCTCATCGCCGCGCTGCTGATCGCCGTCGGCGCCTTCGCCGTGCTCTACGTCATCGTGCCCGTCCCCGACGCCAACGCCCACGCCGTCGCCCAGAACAACATCTACCTCTACGCCGACGGCACCACCGAGATCGCCCGCACCGGCGCCGTCAACCGCACCGACGTCACCATCGACCAGATCCCCGCCCAGACCCAGCACGCCGTCGTCTCCGCCGAGGACCGCACCTTCTATCAGAACCGCGGCATCGACCTGAAGGGCATGCTCCGGGCCGGCTGGAACACCCTCCTCGGCAAGGGCATGCAGGGCGGATCCACCATCACCCAGCAGTACGTCAAGAACTACTACCTGACGCAGGACCAGACCATCGAGCGCAAGGGCCGCGAACTCTTCATCGCCCTCAAGGTCGACCAGCAGCGCGACAAGAAGGACATCCTCGCCGGCTACCTCAACAGCAGCTACTTCGGGCGCGGCGCCTACGGCATCCAGAGCGCCGCCCACGCCTACTACGGCGAGGACGTCTCCGCCCTCAGCGTCGCCCAGGGCGCCTACCTCGCCGCCCTGCTCCAGGCCCCCAGCAGCTACGACGTCAAGACCGCCACCCCCGCCAACCGCGAGAAGGCCGTCGCCCGCTGGAACTACACCCTCGACGGCATGGTCCAGCTCGGCTTCCTCACCCCCGCCGAACGCGCCGCCACCACCTTCCCCGAGCTGCTCGACCCGCAGCCCGCCACCGGGCTCTCCGGCCAGGCCGGCTACCTCGTCGGCGTCGCCGACGACTACCTCGTCTCCGCCGGGATCATCGACGCCGCCACCCTCAAGGCCGGCGGATGGCGCATCACCACCACCTTCGACAAGCCCCGGCAGGAGGCCTTCGTCAAGGCCGTCCAGGACGAACTCACCGGCGAACTCGACCCCCGGGCCCGCCCCGCCACCGACACCGACGTCCGCGTCGCCGGCGCCTCCGTCGAACCCGCCACCGGCCGCGTCGTCGCCGTCTACGGCGGCCCCGACTACGCCAAACAGCCCTTCAACGACGCCCTGCGCCAGGACAACCAGATCGGCTCCACCTTCAAGCCCATCGACCTCGCCGCCGGCCTCATCGCCCAGCACACCCTCGACGGGCGGCCGATCACCACCGAGAGCCGCTACGACGGCGCCAGCGAACGCCCCGTCACCGGCGGCCCCACCCCCTACGCACCGCCCAACGAGGACGACGTCGACTACGGCAACATCACCCTGCGCTACGCCATGGTGAAGTCCGTCAACTCCGTGTACGCGCAGGAGGGCGTCGACGCCGGACTCGCCCGCGTCCGCGACACCGCCATCAAGCTCGGCATCCCCGACAGCGTCCGCGGCATGGACCCGGCCAACACCTCGATGACCCTCGGCACCGCCACCCCCAGCGCCCTCGACCTGGCCGGCGCCTACGCCACCCTCGCCAACCACGGCGACGCCACCGCGCCCTGGTCCGTCCAGAAGCTCGAACGCGTCCACAGCGGCGGCGCCGTCGACATCCCCAAGATGCCGGACCACACCCCCGTCACCGCCATCGGCCGCGGCTTCGCCGACGCCGTCACCGACGTCCTGCGCGACGTCGTCAGCCCCCGCGGCACCGGCGCCGCCGCGCTCGACCTCGGCCGCCCCGCCGCCGGGAAGACCGGCACCACCGACTCCAACCTCTCCGCCTGGTTCGCCGGCTACACCCCCGAACTCGCCACCACCGTCGGCCTGTTCCGCGAGAACCCGAAGACCCACGCCAAGGAACCGCTGGCCGGCACGGCCGGACTCACCCGCATCAACGGCGGCACCTTCCCCACCCGGATCTGGACCGCCTACATGACCGCCGCCCTCCAGGGCACCCCCACCCAGCAGTTCGACCTGCAGACCGACCACGACGCCCCCGCGCCCGACCTCACTCCCAACAGCAGCACCACCCCCACCGGCACCGGCAGCGCCACCACCGCCCCCGCCACCGCGGCCGCGACCCCCGGCACCACCCCCAGCGCGACCACCCCCGCGCACGACACCCCCACCCACGCCCCCAGCGCGCCCGCCCCCACCGGCGGCGACCCCGCCCCCGGGCCCACGCCGACCAGCCCCGCCGCCCCCAGCCCGCCGGCCCCCCAGCCCACCCCCACCCAGGACCAGCCCAGCCCCGCCCCCAAGCCCACCCAGACCCGGCCCACCCGCCCGACCGACCCGCCCACCGCCACGGCCCCCGCACCCGCCACCAAGCCGGCGACCTCGGCGACGCCGCCGCCCCAGTGAGCCGCCCGGCCGGGGCGGGCCGGCAGCCCCGGCCCTAGCGGGCGGCCACCAGCTCCCGCTCCAGCGGTGTCCTGAACCGCGGCGTCACCCGCACCTCCCCCAACCAGCCCGACAGCCGCGCCGCCTCGGCCGCCACGGCCGCACCGGCCTGCGCCCCCACGTCCTCGAACAGCCGCCACACCACCTCGCCGTCCGGCCGCTGCGCCCAGCCGCCCACCACCCGGCCGCACCACCACACCGTCGGCCCGGCGTTGCCCGCCCGGTCGAACAGCGCCGGCACGTCCTCCGGCCGCAGGTACCAGTCCCGCCCGCGCCACCCCATCACCGTCGGGTCCAGCGCCGGCAGCAGCGCCGCCCACGGCTCCGGCTCCGCGACCGGCCCGGTGTCCCCCGGCAGCACCAGCGCGGCGGCCCCGCCCGCCAGTTCCACGTCCTCGGCGCCGACGTCCGCCAGCGCCCGGCGGGTGTCCCCCAGCGTCCAGCCCGTCCACCACTTCACGTCGTCCACCGTCGCCGGGCCGTACGAGGCCAGCCAGCGCCGCACCACCTCCGCCTTCGCCTCCCGCACCGGCACGTCCGGCCACTGCGGCACCGGCGCCCAGGGGTGGACGTTGCTCAGCCAGGAGCCGCGCGGCCGCCCCCGCCGCACGTGCCCGTCCGCGGCCAGCAGCCGCAGCAGCCGACTGCCCACGCTCTGCCGCGCCTCGTACGGCTTGCCCGCCGACATCAGCATCGTCTCGCGCAACTCCGGCACGTCGTCGGCGAGTTCCTTCGTCGTCGCCTCGCCGCGCAGCGCCAGGGCGGCCAGCGCCGCCCGCTCCGCCCCGGCCAGCCTCGCCTCGTCCCAGCCCTCGGCGTGGTCCCGCAGGTGCTTGAGCAGCGTCGCCCGCTCCCGCGCCGCGATCGCCCGCGCCGTCGACGAGCTCACGTACGGCGCGAAGCCCTCCGTCACCGCGAAGAGCGTCCGCCGCATCGACAGCAGCCGCACCAATGTGACGTCCTCGTACAGCGCCCGGTCCACCTCCGCCGCGGACGGCGCCGCCAACCGGGCGCACGCCGACAGGTACACCGTCGCCGGATCGGAGGCGTGCAGCCCCACCACCGCGTCCGCCACCTGCTCCACCCTCGCCGCCCGCCCCGCGGGCGCCAGCAGCTGGCGCCGCCCCACCCGGGCCCGACGCTCCTCCACACCGATCACCGGCACACGCCTGCTCATGGGCGGACCATAACCCCCGCCACCGACAGGAGCGCCCCCTCCCGGGTCGCGGGAGGGGGCGCGTCGCCCACCGGCCGCCGGCGGGCGGTGCGGGCACGGGTCAGGGGCTCCGGAACGGGAGCGGAGTCAGAGGTACAGCCCGGTCGACCCCTCGGTGTCGCCGAAGCGGGTCGCCGCCACGGCGTGCAGGTCCCGCTCGCGCAGCAGCACGTACGTCGCGCCGCGGACCTCGACCTCCAGCTTGTCCTCCGGGTCGTACAGCACGCGGTCGCCCGGCTCCACCGAGCGCACGCTCTGGCCCACCGCGACGGCCTCCGCCCAGGTGCAGCGCTTCGACAGCTCCGCGGTCGCGGGGATCAGGATGCCGCCGGTCGAGCGGCGCTCGCCCTCGCCGCCCTCGATCCGCACCAGCACGCGGTCGTGCAGCATCCGGATCGGCAGCTTCTCGCCCAGCCGGTCGTGCCGCGGGTGGTCGCCCCCGGAGGCGGCGGAGGCGGACTGCGGGGTCGGTTCGTCGTTCGTACTCACGGTCCCGAAGGTACCGCCCCCGGGCCCGGAGCGTGACGCTGGCCCGGCGTGCGCAGGGCCGGGCGCGGCCCGCGCCCGGCCCTGCGCACGGCTCCCGGTCAGCCCTTGCGCCGCTTGCGGGACGAGGCCACCAGCAGCACCAGGCCGACGCCCACGAGCGCGGCCGGCACGACCCGCTCCTTGCGCGGCCGCCCCTTCTCGTCCACGAACTCGGCCCGGACCCGCTCCACCAGACCGTTGGCGGCCACGTACGCCCGGCCGGCCTTCTCCTCGACCGCGGCCGCGGCCCGCGCCTTCACCTGGGCGCCGATCGTGCTCGGGTGGACGCGCACGGCCAGCTCGTCGAGGGTCGCCGCCAGCTGGGTGCGGGTCCGGGCGATGTCCGCCTCGATCTGGGCGGTCGTCCTCGCCGACTTGTCCTGCGTGCTCGCCTCGCCCACTCGGGCCACCCCATTCACTTACCGATGTTGTCCTGTGCGACTGACCCAGTCTGTCAGCTGCCGAGCACGGCCGCGCGGCCCCACCCACCATCAGGGGTAAGTTTGCCGTGGTACGACCGACCGCCCCAGCATCAGGAGAGTCCGACCGTGAGTGAGCGTCTCCAGCCCGGCGACACCGCGCCCGCCTTCAGCCTGCCCGACGCCGACGGCAACCAGGTGTCCCTGGCCGACCACCTGGGCCGCAAGGTGATCGTCTACTTCTACCCCAAGGCGCTCACCCCGGGCTGCACCAAGCAGGCCTGCGACTTCACCGACAACCTCGACGTCCTCGCCGGCGCCGGCTACGACGTCATCGGCGTCTCCCCCGACCAGCCCGAGAAGCTCGGGAAGTTCCGGGAGGCCGAGAACCTCAAGGTCACCCTGCTCTCCGACCCCGACCACACGGTGCTGCAGGCCTACGGCGCCTACGGCGAGAAGCAGAACTACGGCCGCACCTACGTCGGCGTGATCCGCTCCACGGTGATCGTGGACGAGCAGGGCAAGGTCGAGCGCGCCCTCTACAACGTCAAGGCCACCGGGCACGTCGCCAAGCTGCTGCGCGACCTCGAGGTCGGCACGGCCTGACGCACCGACGACGGAAGCGGTGGCGGCACACCCCCCGACCGGGTGCACCGCCACCGCCGTCCCTCACCTCGGGCAGCCGCCGGTCAGCAGGCCCCGAGGTCGCTCCAGACGCCCCACGCGCCGCCGGCCGTGGGGTCGTCGCCCTTGGTCCACCACTTGTTCTGGTAGTAGTGGCCCTTCCACGAGACCTTGGTGGTGCTCGCGTAGGTGGTGCCGGCGTCCCAACTCGGCGCGGCCGTGCAGGCCCCCGAGGTCGGGGTGGCCGTCGCGGTGGCGGTCGGCGAGGCCGTCGCCGTCGGGGAGCCCGTCGCCGTGGCCGTCGCGGTCGGCGAGGCGGTCGCGGTCGGCGAGGCCGTCGCGGTCGGCGAGGCCGTCGCCGTCGGGGAGGCCGTGGCGGTGGCCGTCGAGGTCGGGGTCGGGGTCGGCGTGGAGGTGCCGCCGTCGACCGCGCCGCGGGTCAGGTCGCCCTTGATCCCGTACAGCGTCCCGCCCACGTTGACCGTCCAGTTGGACGGCGTCGAGACCGGCAGGTAGTAGACGAAGTCCAGGTCCACCGAGGCGCCCGGCGCCAGCGACTGCCAGCCCGGCAGCTTGACCGAGACCCGGTTGTAGGTGCCCTTCAGACCGCCCACGTTGCCCGGACCGGGATTGTCCTGCCGGATGACCTGCAGGCCGAAGCCGGACTGGTCCTTGGCGTTGCCCGGGGCCGAGTTGGAGTAGTCGAACTGGAACTCCGTCCCGCCCGGCAGGGTCACCGTCGAGTTGTTGACGACGTGGATCTTCGGGTTGATCGGGTAGTTGGAGTCGCCCAGCGCGAAGTTGGTGAACGACACGTCGATCGGCAGGGTCTGCTGCGGCAGCGCGACCGTCGAGCGGGTCGCGCCGTACGGCGTCGCCGACTTGAACTTGTCGTACATCAGCGAGGTCAGCGTCGAGCCCGGCACGTACTCGCCCTTGCCGCCGTTGGCCGCGGCGTCCCACTTGTAGTCGCCCGCGAGCTCCCAGATCATCGCGCCGCCGGCGCCCTGGTTGACGATGTAGTCCGCCTTGGCGCCCACCGACTGCTCGTCCTCGGTGGAGAGGAACACCTTCTTGGTGTCGTTCCACAGCCACGGCGCCACCAGGGCGCTGCTGTAGTTGCGGGCGTAGGTGCCCTGCAGCGCGGTGTCCGTCACGCCGTACTTGGACAGGTAGTCGGGCAGGATGCCCTTCTCCAGGTTCTTCGCGTGCCACATCGGGTTCGACCCGGCCGGGGACTCCTTGCCCGCGTCGTCCTTGTCATTCCAGATGTTGTCGATCCCGACCGCGCCGTCACCGCAGGAGGTCAGGCCGGAGCCGACCGGGCAGGTGGTCGCCGAGGCGGTGCCCCAGAGGCCGTTGGTGCCGCCCTGGACGTTCTTGAACCCGCGCGTGTAGTACGGCAGGCCGACGTTGATGCGCCCGCCGGGCATCGCGCCGCGGAAGTAGTGGTACGACCAGTCGGCGTTCAGGTAGCCGATGCCGCCGTACTGGGCGGTGCCGTAGACGTTGGCCGCCGCCAGTTCGCCGTCCTTGCCGTCGTCGAACAGCGAGGCGTTCGGGCCGACGTACTTGTTCCAGGCGCCGTGCAGGTCGTACGACATGATGTTGACGTAGTCCAGGTACTGCGCCACCTGGAAGGTCTCCATGCCGCGCAGCAGGTAGCCGGACGACGGCGCCGCGACCGAGAGCAGGTAGTGCCTGCCGTCGGCGGCGCCGGCCCGGTCCAGCTTCTCGCGCAGCGTCTTCATCAGCGCCGCGTAGCCCTTGGCCAGCGAGCCGCGCTTGGAGTTGGCGAGCTGCCAGTCCAGCGGGTTGCCCGCGTCCTTCATCGAGGTCGGGTACTCGTAGTCGACGTCGACGCCGTTGAAGCCGTACTTGCGGATGAAGTCGACGGACGAGGCGGCGAAGGTGTCGATGCCGGCCTGGTTGACGCTGCCGTCCGGGTTGACCGTCAGCGAGTAGAAGCCGCCGGTGTTGACGCGCTTGCCGTCGTCCCCGAAGTAGCCGCCGGTCTCGGTCCAACCGCCCACCGAGATCATGGTCTTGACGTTCGGGTACTGCTTCTTGAACTTCGTCAGCAGGTTGAAGTGCCCCTTGTAGGGCAGCGTCGGGTCCAGCTGGGCGGCCGGCACGCCGGGGAAGTCGATCCCGGTGGCCTCGTTGGTCGGGCCGTCCGTGCCGACCGACAGCTTGTTGTCGGAGCCGACGTGGCCGAACGCGTAGTTCAGGTGGGTGACCTTGTCCCAGGGGACGTCGCTCACCAGGTACGGCTGGTCGCCGTTCTTGCCGGTGCGCCAGCCGGTGAAGTAGCCGATGATGCGGCGCTGGTGGTCCGCGCCCATCTTCTCGCGCCCGCTGGTGTCGTAGACGGAGCAGTACGGGACGTCCACGCCGGGCGTCTGGTACATGCCGTCGGGGCGACAGGCCGCGTTGTCGACGGTCGCCGACGCCTGCGAGGGCGCCGCGCCCAGCGTGGCCAGCAGCAGACCGGCCAGGCCGGCCGCCGCCAGCGAGGCCGCGCCCGCCCGGGCTGCCGGGCTCTTGCGACGGGTGGCGGCGGTGGGACGCCGCTCCGCCGTGCTTCGGATCAACACTCGGTCCTCCGGGAGAGAGTGTCGGCGCGTGCCTGTGGGGGAGCACGCACGTGGGGGATTGCAATTGGCGCCGAAGCTATGTGGTCTGAACCACATAGGTCAATAGGTCTGTACCAATTGGTAATCAACAGCCAAACATCACAGGTCGGGCCCGCTCGACAACCAGTCAGCCGGTGGCCGAAACCCGACATCCCACGACCGGACCCGCGACCCGACCCACGACCGGCACGACGGCCGGACCGACGGCCTCACCCGCAGCCGACCCCGCACCCGCCCGGCGACCCCCGGGGCGGGGCGCACGCCCCCGCGCCGAATCACGGTGTTCCCACCGGAGGCGAAGCCCTAGACTAGGGGCCACGCGGCCTTGGCGGAGCAGGCAGACGCGCCGGACTTAGGATCCGGTGGGGGAAACCCCGTGAGGGTTCGAATCCCTCAGGCCGCACTCATCTCAAACCTTCAGATCGAAGGCCCGCCCCGAATCTTCTCGGGGCGGGCCTTCGGCGTTCCACGGACGGTGCGTCAGCCGACGAGGTCCTTCACGACCGGGGCGAGCGCCCGGAAGGCGTGGCCGCGGTGGCTGATCGCGTTCTTCTCGGCGGGGGTGAGTTCGGCACAGGTGCGGGTCTCGCCGAGGGGCTGCAGGACCGGGTCGTAGCCGAAGCCGCCGTCGCCCGAGGGGGCGGTGCGCAGGGTGCCGAGCAGGCGGCCCTCGACGACGCGCTCGGTGCCGTCGGGCAGGGCGAGGGCGGCGGCGCAGAAGAAGTGGGCGCCGCGGTGCGGTTCGGCGATGTCGGAGAGCTGGGCGAGCAGCAGGTCGAGGTTGGCGCGGTCGTCGCCGTGCTTGCCGGCCCAGCGGGCGGAGAAGATGCCGGGGGCGCCGTTCAGGACGTCGACGCAGAGGCCGGAGTCGTCGGCGACGGCGGGCAGGCCGGTGGCGCGGGCGAGGGCGTGGGCCTTCAGCAGGGCGTTCTCGGCGAAGGTGACGCCGGTCTCGGGCACGTCCGGGATCTCCGGGTAGGCGTCGGCGCCGACGAGTTCGACGTCCAGACCGGCCTCGCCGAGGATGGCGCGGAGCTCGGCGACCTTGTGCTGGTTACGGGTGGCGAGGATCAATCGGGTGGACATATCGCCCACCCTATCGGCAGCGGTGGGGGCGTCAGCCGGTGCAGACCGAGGTGAGGTTGCCGGCCGCGTCGCCGAGCGGCTTGAGGTCGGGGACCTCCTTCTTGTCGACGGCCTGCTGGACCTTGTCGGCCTGCTTCTGGAGGTCGGCGACGGCCTTGGCGACGTCGGTGTTCTTGGAGTTCCGGCCGATCTGGTCGAGGTCGCCGCGGAGTTTCTGCAGCGCCTTCGCCGCGGCGGCCGAGTCGTTGCTGGAGTTGCCGTAGGCGGCGGTGACGTCGGCGAGGTCGCCGGTGACCCGCACGGCGGTGTTGCCGCAGTCGAGCGCCTTCTGCGCGGCGGAGCAACTGACCATGCTGAGCGGGAGGATCGCGATCAGTCCGGCCACGGCGAGGGCGGCGGGGCGGGCGATGCTCGACGGCATCCGGTCCTCCTGGGGGGCGCGCGGGTTCCGTGGGACGGGACGCGCGCCGGGGGGTGCGCGGTTCCCGCAGCGGGGTGCTGCGGGAACCGTACGGGCTCCGGGCCCGGCCTGTACAGCGGCGCGTCCGTCCCGTTCCACGGCGGCGCGGGCCGGGGAGGTTCAGCCCTCGAGGGCCTTGCGCTGGATCTCGTCGAGTTCGGCGCAGCCGAGGGTGCCGAGGTCGAGGAGGCGGTCGAGGAGGACGCGGTCGAAGGGGGCGCCCTCGGCGGTGCCCTGGACCTCGACGAAGCGGCCGTCGGAGGTGCAGACGATGTTCATGTCGGTCTCGGCGCGGACGTCCTCCTCGTACTGGAGGTCGAGCATCGGGACGCCGTCGATGATGCCGACGCTGACGGCGCTGACGCCGCCGGTGATGGGCTGGCCCTTGGCGCGCAGGAGCTTGCGGTCGCGGGCCCAGGCAACGGCGTCGGCGAGGGCGACGTAGGCGCCGGTGATGGCGGCGGTGCGGGTGCCGCCGTCGGCCTGGAGGACGTCGCAGTCGAGGACGATGGTGTTCTCGGCGAGGGCGCGGTGGTCGACGACGGCACGCAGCGAGCGGCCGATGAGGCGGCTGATCTCGTGGGTTCGGCCGCCGATGCGGCCCTTGACGGCCTCGCGGTCGCCGCGGGTGTTGGTGGCGCGCGGGAGCATGGAGTACTCGGCGGTGACCCAGCCTTCGCCGCTGCCCTTGCGCCAGCGGGGGACGCCCTCGGTGACGCTGGCGGTGCACAGCACCTTGGTGTCGCCGTAGGAGATGAGGACGGAGCCTTCGGCGTGCTTGCTCCAGCCCCGTTCGATGGTGATCGGGCGGAGCTGGTCGGGGGTGCGGCCGTCGATGCGTGACATAGGAACCGAGCGTAGTCGCTCGGCGCGGGTGTTCCGGAGAGCGTCCGCGGAGGCCGCTGCGGAGCCGCGCCGGGGTGGGGGCGGGCGCCGTGCCGCTGCGCGCGGGCCGGACGCGCCCCGGCCCGCCGTCCTGTGCGGGGCGGCGGGCCGGGGGGAGCGTGAGCGCGGTGGCTCAGCTCACATCATGTCCTCGATGTCGGCGGCGATCGGGTCGGCGTCGGTGCCGATGACGACCTGGATCGCGGTGCCCATCTTGACGACGCCGTGGGCGCCGGCGGCCTTGAGCGCGGCCTCGTCGACCAGGGCGGCGTCCTTGACCTCGGTGCGCAGGCGGGTGATGCAGCCCTCGACCTCTTCGATGTTGTCGATGCCGCCCAGACCGGCGACGATCTTCTCAGCCTTGCTGGCCATCTGATTCTCTCCCTCTGTCTCGGCCTGCCGGCGGCTCTGCCGGGTGCCGTCCTGCGCTGTGCTGGGTGTCCGTCGGCCGGTGGCCGCCGGGACCGTCTGCCGGTGCTGACGCCGGTTCAGCCGTGGTCGCGCTGCCGGGCAGCGCGACTAGCATCACCCGCTCCGGGCCGGTCTGCCACGTTAGTCCACTTTTGGCGCAGTCCGGCGCGCACGGTCCCGACCGCCGCCGGAGGATGACGATCAGCGGGGCCCGCGTCCCGGCGTGCGGCCTGCGTCCAAAGTGGTCTACACCAATATATGTGTACTCCGATGAACGCAGAAAGGACCCCGGGCGTTCCGGCCCCCGCGCGGGGTCCCGCCGGGGGCCACCGGCCGCCCACTGCTCCCCGGAGGTCGAAGGATGAGTTCGGCAGGCGCCACGACCCCGCAGACCGTGTGGTGGCACAACCTCTACGGCGGGCTCCAGAAGATGGGCCGCTCGCTGCAGCTCCCGGTGGCGGTGCTCCCGGCCGCCGGCATCCTCAACCGGCTCGGCCAGCCCGACGTCTTCGGCAAGGACGGCCTCGGCTGGGACAACGTCGCCAAGGTCTTCGCCGCGGCCGGCGGCGCCCTGCTGGACTCCGCGCTCGGCCTGCCGATGCTGTTCTGCGTCGGCGTGGCGATCGGCATGGCGAAGAAGGCGGACGGCTCGACGGCGCTGGCGGCCGTGGTCGGCTTCCTCGTCTTCTACCGGGTGCTGCACGCCTTCCCGGAGCAGTGCAAGCCGCCGACGGTGCTGGTCAGCGACCAGTGCGTGGACTACGGCTCGGCGAAGTCGGCGGCCGCCACGTACCAGAACCCGGGGGTGCTGGGCGGCATCCTGATCGGCCTGATGTCGGCCTGGCTCTGGGTCCGCTTCCACCGCACCAAGCTGGTCGACTGGCTGGGCTTCTTCAACGGCCGCCGCCTGGTGCCGATGATCACCGCCCTGGTGGGCATGCTGACCGCCTGCCTGGCGGTCTGGGTCTGGCCGCCGATCGGCCGCGGCCTCAACGACTTCAGCCAGACCCTCGCCGACCTCGGGTCGACCGGCGCCGGCCTCTTCGGCCTGTTCAACCGCCTGCTGCTGCTGATCGGCATGCACCAGCTGCTGAACACCTTCGTCTGGTTCCAGTTCGGCGAGTACACCAAGCCCGACGGCATGATGGTGCACGGCGACATCCCGCGCTTCCTGGCGGGCGACCCGACGGCCGGCCAGTTCCAGTCCGGCTTCTTCCCGATCATGATGTTCGCGCTGCCCGCCGCCGCGCTGGCGATCGCGCACTCGGCCAAGCCGCACCGCCGCAAGGAGATCTACGGCCTGATGCTGTCGGTCGGCCTGACCTCCTTCGTGACGGGCGTCACCGAGCCGATCGAGTACTCCTTCGCCTACATCGCCCCGGCGCTGTTCCTGGTGCACGCCCTGCTGACGGGCGTCTCGATGGGGCTGACCTGGGGCCTCGGGGTCCACGACGGCTTCAGCTTCTCGGCCGGCCTGATCGACTACGTCATCAACTGGAGCCTGGCCACCAAGCCGTGGCTGATCCTCGTGATCGGGGCCGGCTTCGCCGCCGTGTACTACGCGCTGTTCCGGTTCATCATCGTCAAATTCAACCTGAAAACGCCCGGCCGGGAGGACGAGAGCGAGGTCGAGGACGTCACGAGGGCCTGATAGCGGGCCGCGAAACCGCCCCCGAAACCGAGCGTCACCGGACGTCACCCGCAATGGCCCCCGGACCCGTCGGTCCGGGGGCCATCGACTTTCCGGAAAGGGCCAATTGCCCTGGCGGGAAAGCCTCGGCGGCCGCACCACCGGCCTGGTCGCGCACGCTCCGCCGCGAGCCGGCGACGCCCGGCGAGGCCGGGCCTTTTTGTTGCGCAAATAGCCAAAATCCCAATCACGCCGGGTAATCATGATCGTCGTTCCGCAAGTAGGTTTCGATTTCATAGCGCTTCCCGGCAGCAGCGCTTTCCGGGGTTCCCCGCCTTCTCCACCCGTGCTACAAAACTGGTCTACACCACACGTGGTGTAGACCAGTTCGCGGTTCGGCCCCCTGTGCCCCTCCCCCGACCGACCGCCATGCCGTTAGGAACCCACCCCCATGAGTCAGTCTGCGCAGGCACCGGCGCCCGCCACGGCTCCGGCCACGCCAAGCCCGACCAAGAAGTTCGGCCAGAGCCTCCTCCAGGGTCTGCAGAAGATCGGCCGCAGCCTCCAGCTGCCCATCGCCGTGCTCCCCGCCGCAGGCCTGCTGATGCGCCTGGGCCAGGACGACGTGTTCGGCAAGGACGGCCTCGGCTGGGACAAGGTCGCCGCGGTGTTCAACACCGCCGGCAGCGGGGTCTTCGACAACCTGCCGCTGCTCTTCGCGGTGGGCATCGCGATCGGCTTCGCCAAGAAGGCGGACGGCTCCACCGCCCTCGCCGCCCTGGTCGGCTTCCTGGTCTACAAGAACGTGCTGACCGCGTTCCCGATCGCCGAGGGCCACATCGCCGACGGCAAGTGGGTCGCCCCGACCTACCAGAACCCGGGCGTGCTCGGCGGCATCGTGATCGGCCTGCTGGCCGCCGTGCTCTGGCAGAAGTACCACCGCACCAAGCTGGTCGACTGGCTGGGCTTCTTCAACGGCCGCCGCCTGGTGCCGATCCTGATGGCCTTCGTCGGCACCGCCGTCGGCGTGCTCTTCGCCCTGACCTGGGGCCCGGTCGGCGACGCCATCAAGAGCCTTAACGACACCCTGATCGGCGCCGGCGCGTTCGGTGCGGGCGCCTTCGGCCTGGTCAACCGCGGTCTGCTGCCGGTCGGCATGCACCAGTTCGTGAACTCCTACGCCTGGTTCCAGACCGGTGACTTCACCAAGGCCGACGGCACCATCGTGCACGGCGACATCCCGCGCTTCTTCGCCGGCGACCCGACCGCCGGCCAGTTCATGTCGGGCTTCTTCCCGATCATGATGTTCGCGCTGCCCGCCGCCGCCCTGGCCATCGCCCACGCCGCCAAGCCGCACCGCCGCAAGGCCGTCACCGGCATGATGCTCTCGCTGGCGCTGACCTCCTTCGTGACCGGTGTCACCGAGCCGATCGAGTTCGCCTTCGTCTTCATCGCCCCGGCCCTGTACGTCATCCACGCGCTGCTCACCGCCGTCTCGATGACCGTCACCTGGGCGCTCGGCGTGCACGACGGCTTCACCTTCTCCGGCGGCCTGATCGACTACGCCCTGGCCTGGAGCAAGGCCACCGACCCGTGGATGATCATCCCGATCGGCCTCGCCTTCGCCGCGCTGTACTACTTCCTCTTCCGCTTCGCGATCACCAAGTTCGACCTCAAGACCCCCGGTCGCGAGGAGGACGACGAGATCGAGGACGTCACCAAGGCCTGACACCCGGCCGCACCCCACGACCCCGCCCCGCCGCTGCTCCCCCAGCGGCGGGGCGGGGTCGTCGTGCGTGGCGGCCCACCGGGCGGGCCGTCGCGGGTCAGATCCGGTAGACCGCGCCGGCCCGGGCGATCTCGACGGGCCCGGCGTAGGCCGCGGCGGCGTCCCGGCGGTTGTGCTCGGCGTCGGTCCACGGCGGGATGTGGGTGAGGACGAGGCGGCGGGCGCGGGCGGCGGTGGCGTGCTCGCCGGCCTCGCGCCCGTTGAGGTGGACGGCCCGGTAGGTGTCCCGGCCGTCGATGTAGGCGGCCTCGCAGAGGAAGAGGTCGGCGTCGCGGGCGAGTTCGACGAGCTCGGCGCTCTCGCCGGTGTCGCCGGAGTACACGAGCGAGCGGCCGTCGTGTTCGAGGCGGAAGGCGAAGGCGTCGACCGGGTGGTTGACCTGGGCGACCTCGATCCGGAACGGGCCGAGGTCGAAGGCGCCGGGGGTGAGGGTGCGGAAGTCGAAGACCTCCTTCATCCCGGGGTTCTCCGGCATGTCGTAGGCGCGGGCGAGCCGCTCGGCGGTGCCGGCCGGGCCGTAGACGGGCATCGGGTCCGGGCAGCCCTCGGCACGGTAGTTGCGGGCGACCCAGTAGGCGCAGAGGTCGACGCAGTGGTCGGCGTGCAGGTGGCTGAGCAGGACGGCGTCGACCGCGTAGAGGTCGACGTACTTCTGCAGGGCGCCGAGGGCGCCGTTGCCGAGGTCGAGCACGACGCGGTAGCCGTCGGCCTCGACCAGGTAGCTGGAGCAGGGCGAGTCGGCGGACGGGAAGCTCCCCGAGCACCCCACCACGGTCATCTTCATCCGAGCCCCTCCGCCCCGACACGTCCTGGCTGCTGCTGGAAAACGGCAGGCCGGGCCGGGGAACCGGCCGGGAGCACTGCTTCGCGTGTCGAGGGTAAGGGCGGAAGGACACTTTGCCCCCGTCCCCGTGCCGGGCTGTGGCTGGAATCACCAGAACGCCGGGGCCGGGGCGGGGGCCTCGCTCAGCGGTGCCGGGGGTGTCGCTCAGCGGTTGCGGGGGCGGTCCGGCGGTCCCGCGGCGGGGCGGGGGCCGTGGCCGGGCCGGTCAGCGGTGGCGGGGGCGGTTGCGGGCCCAGGTGCGGATCGTGTCCGGGTGCCAGCGGGGGTGGCCGTCGTCGACGACGTCGGGGTCGGGCAGCAGCCCGTGCCGGCGGTAGTTGCGCACGGTCTCGGGCTGCACGTTGATGTGGCGGGCGATCTCGGCGTAGGACCACAGGTCGCTGTCCCTGCTCACGAGGACACCTCCGGAGGGGCGGGGGCGGACGTTCGTGGGCAGCTTTTCCGGGCCGGGGCGGTGTCCTGTGCGCAGAACGGGCACCGTGGCCGTTCCGTGACGAACCGGGAGCAACGGGCGGACAAATACTCAACTGTCACAGCACCGACGGTGGTGGGCGCCGCCGCGGGCCGGTACGGTTCGCGGCATGAGCGGCATGACTGGCATCTGGGTGGTCCTGGCGGTGGCGGGCGTCGCGGCGGTGGCCGCCGTCGCGGCGGCACTGGTCAGGCGGACCCGCCCGGCTCCCCGACCGGCCGGTCCGACCGGCCCTCGGCCGCGCCCGGCGACCCGCGGCGCGGCGGTGCCCCGACCGCAGGAGATCTGGTGGGCGGAGGTGCCGTTCGAGGACGGCCCGGGGGCGAAGGACCGCCCGTGCCTGGTGCTGCGGGTGCACGGCCGGCAGGCCACCGTCGCGAAGATCACCAGCAAGCACCACGGCGACCGCCCGGGAGTGCTGCCGCTGCCGCCCGGTTCGGTGGGCGACCGGCAGGGCCGGACCAGCTGGCTGGAGACCGACGAGCTGCGCGAGGTGCCGCTGACGGCCTTCCGCCGCCGGGCCGGCACGGTGGACCGGCAGGTCTGGTCCCGCGCCGAACGGGCCCTGCGGACCGGCTAGGTCCCGTACGGGCCGCAGGTCCGACGCCCGTTCCTAGGCCCAGAGCTGGCCCTGCAGCGCCTCGACGGCCGCCTCGGTGGACTCGGCGGTGTAGATGCCGGTGGACAGGTACTTCCAGCCGCCGTCGGCGACGACGAAGACGATGTCCGCCCGCTCCCCGGCCGCCGCGGCCTTGCGGCCGACGCCGATCGCGGCGTGCAGGATGGCGCCGGTCGAGACGCCCGCGAAGATGCCCTCCTGCTGGAGGAGTTCGCGGGTGCGGCGGACGGCGTCCGCGGAGCCGACCGAGAAGCGGGTGGTGAGCACCTCGGCGTCGTACAGCTCGGGGACGAAGCCCTCGTCGAGGTTGCGCAGCCCGTACACCAGGTCGTCGTAGCGGGGTTCGGCGGCGACGATCCGCACGCCGGGGACCTTCTCGCGCAGGTAGCGGCCGACGCCCATCAGGGTGCCGGTGGTGCCGAGGCCGGCCACGAAGTGGGTGACGGAGGGCAGGTCGGCGAGGATCTCGGGGCCGGTGCCGGCGTAGTGGGCGCCCGCGTTGTCGGGGTTGCCGTACTGGTAGAGCATGACCCAGTCGGGGTGCTCGGCGGCGATCTCCTTGGCGATGCGGACGGCGGTGTTGGAGCCGCCGGCGGCCGGCGAGGGGATGATCTCGGCGCCCCACATGCGGAGCAGTTCGCGCCGTTCCTCGCTGGTGTTCTCGGGCATCACGCAGACCATCCGGTAGCCCTTGAGCTTGGCGGCCATGGCGAGCGAGATGCCGGTGTTGCCGCTGGTGGGCTCGAGGATGGTGCAGCCGGGGGTGAGCCGGCCGGCGGCCTCGGCGCGCTCGATCATGTGCAGCGCCGGGCGGTCCTTGATGGAGCCGGTGGGGTTGCGGTCCTCCAGCTTGGCCCACAGCCTCACCAGCCCGTCGGCGTTGCCGGGAACGGCGGCGGACAGCCTGGGCAGGCGGACCAGCGGGGTGTTCCCGACGGCTTCGAGCGGGCTGTCGTAACGCAAGGGGGCCTCCGGCCGCGGCGTTGGGGGGTGTCGAGGGGGCGGCTCCCCCGCCGCGCGGGCGGGGGAGCCGGGAGGTCAGCGGGCGCCGCCGGCCACGGCGGGCAGGATGGTGACGCTGTCGCCGTCGGCGAGGGCGGTGGAGATGCCCTCCAGGAAGCGGACGTCCTCGTCGTTCAGGTAGACGTTGACGAAGCGGCGCAGCTCGCCGCCCTCGACCAGGCGGGCGGCGATGCCCGGGTGACGGGCGTCGAGGTCGGTGAAGAGTTCCCCGAGGTTGCTGCCGGTGCCCTCGACGGCCTTGGCGCCGTCGGTGTAGGTGCGGAGGATGGTCGGGATGCGGACCTCGATGGCCATGGGTGCGCTCCTGTGCGAGTCGTGAGGGGTGGGCCGCAGCGGGCGCGGCAGGGCTGATGGTCCCGGGGCTCGGCGTCGCCGACCGGCGGCGGGCCCGGGTGGGGCGTGGCGGCTCAGCGTGAGCGCGCGGGCGTGCCGGGACAGATCGCGCTGGCGAGCCGGCACAGGTCGACGTGCAGGCGCGCCACGAGGCGGGTGCCCGGGGCCTGGTTGCTCACATCGACGGAACGCATGGGCTCATCGTATAGATTCCCGGGCCCGCTCCGACATCTCCGTCTCGGGATCCGGATGTTCCCGTCCCTCTTGCTGAGACGAGACGGGCCCGCCGACCGTCCGCGGACGGTCAGCGGGCCGGGCCCAGGGGGGTGCCGGTCAGGCCGGGTGGGCCTCGACGACCTGGACGTCTTCCTCCGTGATCTCGCCGTCCACGATGCGGAACGAGCGGAACTGGTAGGGGTCGTCCTCGCCGTTGCCCTCGGCGGTGGAGACCAGGACGTAGTGGGCGAACGGTTCGGAGGCGTAGCTCACGTCGGTGCGCGACGGGTAGGCCTCGGTGGCGGTGTGCGAGTGGTAGACGATCACCGGCTCCTCGTCGAGGTCGTCCATCTCGCGGTAGAGCTTGAGCAGGTCGCCCGAGTCGAACTCGTAGAAGGTGGGCGAGCGGGCGGCGTTGAGCATCGGGATGAAGCGCTCGGGGCGCCCGGTGCCGGCCGGCCCGGCGACCACGCCGCAGGCCTCGTCCGGGTGGTCGGCGCGGGCGTGGGCCACGATCCGGTCGCGGATTTCTCGGGTGATGGTCAGCATGCGGTCAGGATAGCCACGCCCCGGCGGGTGTCCGCCGGGATGTCCGGAGCGCGGGCACCGGGTGTCCGCCACCCGGTCGCGGGGCCCCGGAGGCGCCCCGCGACCGGGCCCCGGGACCGGGCCCGGGAGGGGTGTCAGCCGGCGTCGCGCGCGAGCTCCCGGTCCTCGGTGGCGCCCTGCGCGGCCTGCGGGTCGCGGCGCTTGAGCAGCTGGTAGCCGACCACCAGGACCAGGGCCCAGGCGGGGAAGACGTACAGCGAGATCCGGTTGTCCTCGTCGAGGCCGATCAGCACCACGACCAGGGCGAGGAAGCCGAGCGCGGCCCAGCTGATCCAGGCGCCGCCGGGCGCCTTGAAGGTGGGCGCCGGAAGGCGTCCGCCCTGCCAGGCCTTGCGGTAGCGGATCTGGGCGATGAGGATCATCGCCCAGGTCCACAGGCCGCAGACGGTGGCGACCGAGGTGATGTACTCGAACGCCCGCGCCGGGACGAGGTAGTTGAGCACCACGCCGGCGCCCATCAGCAGGGACGAGACGGTGATCGCGAAGGCCGGGGTGCGGCGGCTGTTGAGCTTGGTCAGCCGCCCGGGCGCCTGACCGCGCAGCGCGAGGTCGCGCAGCATCCGGCCGGTGGAGTACATGCCGGAGTTGCAGGAGGAGAGCGCGGCGGTGAGCACCACGAAGTTGATGATCCCGGCCGCGGCCGGGATGCCGATCTTGCCGAAGGCCGCGACGAACGGGCTGACGCCGGGCTGGAACTCGGTCCACGGCACCAGCGAGAGGATGACCACCAGGGCGCCGATGTAGAACAGCGCGATGCGCCAGGGCAGCGTGTTGATGGCGCGCGGCAGGGTCTTCTCGGGGTTCTCGCTCTCCCCGGCGGTCACGCCGACGAGTTCGACACCCAGGTAGGCGAACATGACGATCTGCAGGGTCATCACGGTGGCGCCGATGCCCTTGGGGAAGAACCCGCCGTTCTGCCACAGGTGGGTGACCGACGCGGTGTCACCGGCCTTGCTGAAGCCGAGGGTGAGCACCCCGACGCCGATCAGGATCATGCCGATGATGGCGGTGACCTTGACCATGGAGAACCAGAACTCGATCTCGCCGAACAGCTTCACCGAGATCAGGTTGGCGGCGTAGAGGATCACCAGGAAGGTCAGCGCGCTGAGCCACTGCGGGAAGCCGGGCGCCCAGAACTTCACGTACACGGCGGCGGCGGTGGTCTCCGCCATGCCGGTGACCACCCAGAACAGCCAGTACGTCCAGCCGGTCACGTAGCCGGCGAAGGGGCCGAGGAACTCCCGCGCGTACTCGGCGAAGCTGCCGGAGACCGGGCGGTAGGTGAGGAGTTCGCCCAGGGCGCGCATGATCACGAAGATCACCAGGCCGGCGACGGCGTAGGAGAGGATCAGGCTGGGGCCGGACTTGGAGATCGCGGTGCCGGCGCCGAGGAACAGGCCGGTGCCGATCGCACCGCCGATCGCGATCATCTGGATCTGGCGGCTGCCGAGCCCCCGCTCGTAGCCCTCCTCGTCCGGTTTCGCGACGACCGCGTCGTCGTTCGGCTTCTCGGCCATGGTGCACCGTCCTGGTGGGTCTCGTGGGGTGGAGAAGTCGTACCACGCAGGGTTCGGTGAGCGGGCTCCATCTGAGCGTTATTTGAGCATGCCCTGGGAGGGTTTCGCCCGGTTCGGACGAAAATGCCCCGACCAATCGTCCACATACTGGACGAAGCGGTCGGGGCCTGCCCGGATCCGGGCACGATCAGTCCACGATCGCCTCCAGCAACGTCTCCTGGAGTGCGCCCAGCCACAGGTACGCCATCACCAGCGGCTTGCGGTCGTCCTCGTCCGGCAGCTCGTAGAGCTCGTCGTCGTCCTCGCCGACCTCCAGCTGGACACCGAGCGTCAGCCGCAGGTCGTTGAGGGCGCCCAGCCAGCGCTGACAGTCGGCCGGGTCCAGCTTGAGCACCCCGCCGCCGCCCAGGCGGTCCAGGGTCCGCACCACGTGCAGCGCGTCCTCGCGCTTGCGGGCCCGCAGGTCCAGCTCGGTGTAGCGGCGGAACTCGCCGGCGGCGGCCCGGCTCTCCTCGTCGGCCGGCTCGGCCGGATCCCCGTAGGCGTCCGGGAACAGCCGGGCGAGCACCGGGTTGGCCGGCGTCTCGCTCGGCCCCTCGGCGAACAGCGCGGCCAGCGGATCGCCGCCGTCCCCGCCCGGGCCGGGCCCGATCAGCTGCAGGATCCCCACCTCCAGGGAGCGGAGGATGGAGACCTCCAGCTCCTCCAGCGCGATCGCCGCACCGCCGCCGCCGGCACTCTCGAACAACCCAGCCATCTGTATCGGTCAGCCCGTCTTCGTCGTCTCGGGTGGGGTACTGGGGCCGCGGGCCCCGGTCAGTCGTGCTGGAGCGTCGCCCAGAGCCCGTAGCCGTGCATCGCCTGCACGTCGCGCTCCATCTCCTCGCGGGAGCCGCTGGAGACCACGGCCCGGCCCTTGGTGTGGACCTCCATCATCAGCTTCCTGGCCTTGTCCTTCGGGTACCCGAAGTAGGCCTGGAAGACGTACTGGACGTAGCTCATCAGATTGACGGGGTCGTTGTGGACGATCGTCACCCAGGGGGTGTCCGGTTCCGTCACCGGCAGTCCCTCGACCTCCGGGCGCTCGATCTCCACGGGCGCGACACTCACCTGCGGGTCCTCCTCGCTGCGCAGTCCGTCCACGCCTCTTCAGCCCCATGCTGCCATCCGGGGGACCCCCGGGCGATTCCGGCCCGGGTCGCGTCGCGAGAAATCGTCACTTTGACGCTAAGTGGTAGTAGCATCATCCGCATGGACGCCACTTCCGTGCGCGCGGCCGGCTCGACCGCGCTTCTCACCGACCGCTACGAGCTCACCATGCTGCAGGCCGCCCTGCGCAGCGGGGCCGCGCACCGCCACTCCGTCTTCGAGGTGTTCACCCGCCGCCTGCCCGGCGGCCGCCGCTACGGCGTCATGGCCGGCACCGGCCGGGTGCTCGACGCGGTCGAGGACTTCCGCTTCACCACCGCACAGCTCGACTGGCTCGCCGGCCAGGGCGTGGTCGACGAGGACACCCTGCGCTACCTCGCCGACTACCGCTTCAGCGGCGACATCCACGGCTACCCCGAGGGCGAGGTCTACTTCCCCGGATCGCCGCTGCTGACCGTCGAGGGCACCTTCGCCGAGGCGGTGATCCTGGAGACGGTGATCCTCTCGATCCTCAACCACGACTCCGCGATCGCGGCCGCCGCCTCCCGGATGACCGCCGCCGCCGGCGGCCGCCCCGTCATCGAGATGGGCGCCCGCCGCGCCCACGAGCGGGCCGCCGTCTCCGCCGCCCGCGCCGCGTACGTGGCCGGCTTCGCCGCCACCTCCGACCTGGAGGCCGGCTTCGCCCACGGCATCCCCACCACCGGCACCGCCGCCCACGCCTTCACCCTCGTCCACGACAGCGAGCGGGACGCCTTCCGCGCGCAGATCGCCAGCATGGGGCGGGGCACCACGCTGCTGGTCGACACCTTCGACCTGCGCGAGGCCGTCCGCACCGCGGTCGAGGTGGCCGGCCCCGAGCTGGGCGCCGTGCGCATCGACTCCGGCGACCTCACCCTGCTGGCCCACCGGGTCCGCCGCCAGCTGGACGAGCTCGGCGCCGAGAAGACCCGCATCATCGTCACCTCCGACCTCGACGAGTACGCGATCGCCGCGCTCGCCGCCGCCCCCGTCGACGGCTACGGCGTCGGCACCAGCCTGGTCACCGGCAGCGGCCACCCGACCTGCGCCATGGTCTACAAGCTGGTCGCCCGCGCCGAGACCGAGGGCGGACCGCTGATCCCGGTGGCCAAGCGCGCCGCCGGCGGCAAGACCAGCGTCGGCGGCCGCAAGTGGGCCGCCCGGCGGCCCGACGCGGACGGCGTGGCCGAGGCCGAGGTGGTCGGCACCGGGCCCGTCCCGGCCGAACTGGAGCCGCACCTGGTGCAGGTGCCCCTGGTGCGGGGCGGCGAGACCGTCGGCCGCGAGCCGCTGACGGCCGCCCGCGAACGGCACGTCCGGGCCCGGGCCGCGCTGCCGCTGTCGGCCACCCAGCTCTCCAAGGGCGACCCGGTCCTGCCGACCGAACTGATCGTCTGACCGGCACCCGCCGCCCGCGCGGGGGCGGAGGCCTTCCGCCCCCGCGCGCCACTCCCTAGAGTCAGCCGTAGAGTTCCCCCGGAGCCCCCCGAGACCCCGAGCCCGCCACCGGGCCGAGCGCTCCCGCGGGCTCCCCCACCGGGACGCCGCCACCCCGCGGACGCCCCCCACACCCGAGGACGCGAACCATGCACCGGGCCCTGATCGTCGTCGACGTGCAGAACGACTTCTGCGAGGGCGGCAGCCTGGCCGTCGCCGGCGGCGCCGAGGTGGCCGCCGCCATCACCGACCTGATCGCCGAATCCGCCGCCGGCTACCAGCACATCCTCGCCACCCGCGACCACCACATCGACCCGGGCCCCCACTTCTCCGCCGAGCCCGACTACGTCGACAGCTGGCCGGTGCACTGCGTGGCCGGTACCGAGGGCGTCGGCTTCCACCCCAACTTCGCCCCCGCCGTGATCTCCGGCGCGGTCGAGGCGGTCTTCGACAAGGGCGCCTACGCGGCGGCGTACAGCGGCTTCGAGGGGTTGGACGAGAACGACCGCGGCCCGCTGGAGTGGCTGCGCGAACGGCAGGTCGACGAGATCGACGTGGTCGGCATCGCCACCGACCACTGCGTCCGGGCCACCGCCCTGGACGCCGCCCGGGCCGGCTTCACCACCCGCGTCCTGCTCGACCTCACCGCCGGGGTCGCACCGGAGACCACCACCGCCGCGCTCGCCGAACTGCGCGCCGCGGGCGTCGAGTTGGTCGGCACCCCGGTGGTGCAGGGCTAGGGTCCGCCCGGCCGCCCCGGCCGCCGGTCTCCGGCCCCCGGTCTCCGCGTTCCGGGGCCGGCTTCCGGCCGGGGCCTCGGCCGGGAGCCGGCCGCCGCTCCCGCCCCGGCTCCGGCCGCTACTCCTGCCCCGGCTCCGGGACCGGCTCCGGGACGACCATGAGCTCGACCACGTCGGTGCCGCCCGCCCGGAACGCCTCCCGCAGTTCGGCACCCACCGCGTCCCGGTCCGCCGCGAGCCGGGCGCCGCAGACGTAGACCACCCGGATCCCCAGGTACTCCATCCGGTGCTGGCCGCCCCGCACCCAGGCGGCCTCGCCCTCGCTCACGCAGCGCAGGTCCGAGTCCACCTCGACCGCGACGCCGCGCTCCGGCCAGTAGAGGTCCGGGACGGCGATGAAGGTGCCGCCGCGCATCCGCAGCTCGGGGCCGACCAGCGGGACCGGCAGCAGCCCCTCGTCCACCAGTTCGCCGACCCGCTCCAGCACGAAGTCCCGCTCGGCGGCGAGCAGTTCGTCCAGCGCGGCACGCACCCGCGGCTCGGCGGTCAGCCCCGACTCGGTCAGCTCGGCCGCCAACTCCCGGACGGTGCACCGGCTGTCGGGCCGGGAGACGGCCTCCCGCAGCACCTCGCGCACCGGCACCGGGGCGCCGGCGCCCGCCGCCGTCCACTCGCACAGCGCGTCCGCGACCGCCCGGGCGACCGGCGCACAGGCCAGGCCGTGCACCGAGCGGGCCACCAACTCCCTTTCGGTGCGCCGGATCCGCACGTCTCCGGCGTCCTTCAGCCGGCGCTGGCGGGGCACCAGGACGTCCACCCCGGTCACCGCCGGCAGCCGGGGCACCGCGGCGAAGCCGTACAGCGCGAGCGCGGCCGCACCCGTGATCACCGCCCCCTCGCGGCGGCCCTCCTCGCGGCCGTTCTGCGCGGCGTACAGCAGCGCGGCCCACATCCGCTGCTCCGGCGTCGGGCCGTCCGACTGCAGCAGGTAGACCCTGGGCAGCAGGCGCTGCCAGGGCCCGCCGCGCCGGCAGTGCTCGGTGATGAGGCGGGCCGGCACGCTCCGGGCGCGCAGCTGGCTCGCGGTGACGACGTTCTGCTGACGCTTCGCCAACTCCTCGAGGGACGGCGGCGGCGTGGGAATCCGGTAGCTCATACGAACACCATCCCCAACCGGCCCGACCCGGCACCGGCCGCCTGACGCACTGTTACGCAACCGTCGCGAAACCGGGATCAGCCCGCACTAAAGTCCCCATACCCTCACTCATTCGGAGTAATTGCTGGTCGCGAGGTTGTCAGATGCGATCGAAAGTGATCGCCGACCTGGTCGCCTGACCGACAGTGACCAAAGGCATACTCCAAGAGACCCTCCAGACGTCAATCCCGCCCCGGGGATTGCCTAGGCTTACGTCATGTCACGTGACGAGACCGCCGGCCTCCGCGCGGCCCAGCTCCGCCTCGGCCGTCTGCCCGGATACGTCCGCCGCCCGGACCCGGCGCGCCGCAGCGGCGAACAGGGCCATACGTACAAGAAGGGCTGGGAGGTCCGCTTCACCGCCCGCAGCGAGGCCGAGATAGCCGAGATCCGCGACCTGGTGGTCGCCGCCGGGTTCGCCCCGGCCAGACCGTTCTTCAAGGGCCACCAGCTCATCCAGCCGGTCTACGGCATGGCCGCCGTCCAGGCCTACCTGGCCGCGAGACAGGCGGCCGAGGAACACGCGGCCCGCGCGGAACTCGGCCGACGACGACGCTCGACGGACGAGCACCAGCCGGCCGCCCACCCCACCGGCGGGCACACCGCCGCCGGACACGGCACCGGGCACGGCGCCGGACACGCCACGGCCGGACACGCCGCCGGGCACCCCTCCGCCGGGGTGGCGGCGCACCGGTGCGAGCGCGAGGAGGCCGCCGCCGGGGCAGCCGCGGCGGCTGCGGCCGCGGCTGCCGCAGCCGCCCAACTCGCCCGGCGCCGGGCCGTCGAGGCCTTCCCCACCCAGGTCGAACGGACCAGCGCCGTCGACGACCGGATCGCCCCGACGGAGGCCCGACCCACCTCCTGACCACCGGGTGCGCCGCCGGCCCGGCGGACGCGCCACCCGCCACCACGTCCGTCCGGCGCGCAGCGTGTGCCAGCTCCACCGCATCCGCAGCGCGCCCACCCCGCGCACGCCGCCCACCCCGCGCGGCGCGCGCCGCCGGCACCCCGGGCGCGACCCGCCCGGACACGCCCCTCCGCGCGCACTCCCGCCGGGCGCCGTCCACCCGACCCGGAGCGCCGCACGAGCACGGGCACCGAGGATGCGCCAGGCGGCGCCGCGGGGCGGCCTCACCGGAACGACCCACCCACGGGACCCGAGGGGGGCGGCCACGGTGGCGGGCGCGGTTGCGCAGGCGGTTGTGCGGGCGCGGCTTCGCGCCGTGGGCGTGGACGTCAGCCGCCGAAAGCCCTACGGTGGCACATCAACCGCCGCGCGGCCACCGCCGCCCCACCCCCTCTGACCAGCCGCGACACGCTCGCACCTACGCCCCCCGCAGGACTGCGCACCACTCCCCCGCCGATCCACCGCCCGGCCGCCCCACCACCGCTCCGCACCGGTCGCCACCGGAACCGGCCGAGCGGCGACGGGTTCCGGGCATTCCATCAGATTGGTCACCCAGCGCACCTAGGGCCTACCGTAGAGTGAGCACAGATGATCGACCGTCAGAAATCCATCTCCCTTGCCGAGAAGACGAGATGACCAATCGTCACGCGAGCGCAGCCGAGCCGCCCCCGAGGCCCGGCGAACCGGAGGACGTACCACTGGAGTTCGCCGCCTTCTGCGAACTCCACCGCCCCCGGTACCTCAGCTACGCCCGGGTCTGGCTCACCGAACACAGCACCGCGGCCACCGCCGTCCAACAGGCCTTCGCCGAAATCGCCGTCCACTGGCGCGAACTGCTGGGCAGCTCCAACCCGACCGCACACGCCTGGCAGATCCTGCGCAGCACCGTCGCCGAACACACCCGGCACGTGCCCGCCACCCCGGACCGGCACCCCGCCGACGACGACCTCGCCATCCTGCACTACGTCGTCGGCCTCGCCGCCCCCGAGATCGCCGACGTCATCGGCACCGACACCGCCAGCGTGGCCGGCCGCCTCCGGCGCACCATGCTGCGCGAGGCCTCCGGCTGGTGAGCCCTCGCCCCCGCCCGCACCGCCGCTGGCGGCCGAGGCCGCACGCAGGGCTCAGACCCGCACACCCGTCACGTCGAACAGGTGGTGCACCGGGTCGTGGATCAGATAGCGGGCGAACGACTCCACGGTGAACCGCGCGCCGTCACTGCGGTCCCCGGTCCGCAGCCACTGCCCGCCCGTCACCCCCTCGAACGCCACCGCCAGCACCTCCGCGGCCTCCGCCAGCTCGCCGGCCACCACCTCCGGCCGCTGCTCCCCGTAGCGCTCCGCGACCGCCGTGGCGTCCTGGTCCCAGTTCGCGAACGACGGGCCGTCCTCGGCCAGCATCAGCCCCAGCCGCACGCGGAACAGCCGGAACACGTCCCGGACGTGGCACGCGTACTCCAGCGCCGACCACACCCCCGGAGCCGGCCGCCGCGCCACCTCACCCGCATCCCCCGACAGCACCGCCCGCCAGGCCGCCGCATTCGCCCGGACCATCCCCGCGACGTCCTCCCGCACCACCGCCGGAGTGTCCAACCCGCAGTCCGGACACGGGCGTTCCAACACCCACGTCCAGTCCTTGCCGTCCGGGACGATACCGCCCGGCACGACCCCGCCCGACACGATCCCGTCCGCCCCGCCCGCAGCGCGCTCAGAAGTGCTCATGCCCCCAGCATCGCCGCCCCGCCCCCCGCCCCACCAGCGGCAATGACGCCACCCACCACCAAGATGCTGCCAGCCCCCGCCTCGTCAGCCCAGGCCCCCGGCCCTCACCGCACCCCGGACGAACCCCCCGCCGACCGCCTCCGCCGCCGCGCCCGCACCACCAGCAGCACCACCGACACCACCCCGCCGAGCAACACCCCCCACAACGCCACCCCGACCGCCACGCCCGCCCCGAACCAGCCGCCACCCCCGCCACCGGCCTCCGCGGCCGGAACCGCCGCCTCGTCACCCGGCGGCCCCGCAGCCGCCTCCGGCGCAGCACCCTGCGACTCCCGCCGCCCCACCAGCGGATTCTCCCGCGCGCCCCCGTCGACCGCCGGATCCACCGCCAACGCCCTCGCCGGCGACACCACCCCGTACCCGTACCGGTCGTTCGGCACCGCCGACCCGTCCACCGGCGGCGAGGCGGACTTGATCATCCGATTGATCACCTGGCCGGCGGACAGGCCCGGGAACCTCGCCCGGATCAACGCGGCGGTGGCGGAGACGTAGGCGGTCGCGTCGGAGGTGCCGTTCCCGACCCCGTAGCTCGCGGTCGACTTGGCCGTGGCCTGGTAGATGTCCACGCCCGGCGCGGCGAGCGTGGTCTCGGAGCCCCGCGTCGAGCGGTCCCAGACGGCGCCCGCGGAGTCCACGGCCGCCACCGCCACCACTCCGGGGAAGGCGGCCGGGTACTGCACACCCTGCCGGTCGTCGCCGCTGTTCCCCGCGGCGGCGACCAGCACGACGTCCTTCGAGATCGCGTACTCGACGGCGGCGCGGCTCTGGGAGTCGAACCGTGACGCTCCCCCGACCGACATGTTGACGACCTTCGCGCCGTGGTCGACGGCGAACCGGATCCCCTGCGCAAGACCGTTCTGCTGAACATCGGACCGTCCGCTGCTGGTGTCCACCTTCACCGGAAGGATCTTCGCCTTCGGAGCCAGTCCCAGCACCCCGGCCTGCGCCCCGTGTCCGTGCCCGGCGATCAGGCTCGCCATGGCGGTGCCGTGGCCGTCACTGTCGACCCGGCCGTCCGTGTTCCCGCCGGAGAAGTCGACGCCCGGCAGCACCTGCCCGGTCAGGTCCTGGTGGTCCTGGTCGACACCGCTGTCGACCAGCCCGACCAGGACGCCCTCACCCTGGCTGATCGTCCAGACCTTCGCCTCGGCCTCGAAGGTCCTCAACGCCCACTGCTCGTCCCTGATCTGGTCCGCGGACGCCGCCGGCACTCCCCAGGTCAGCGCCCCAACAGCCAGGGCCGCAACAGCACGAGTCAACCGGCGGCTCGTCAAACCAGGTCACCCCACTCGGCAAGGCGTCCCGCGGATCACCGATCTGCGGGACGCTGTCAGATCACCCGCCCGTTCGGGCCGGACTCATTCCACCACGGTCGGGTTGGCGGGCCTTGCCGACGCCCACGTCTCCTCGTCCTCGACGAGGTAGACCGGCCGACGGCCGCGCTTCTCCCCGTCCTTGGTTCTCCGATGCGTGCCGGCGACCGGCACTCCGGGGGCCACGGCACCCGGGCCGCCGACACCGGTCACACCTCTCGGCCCGCTCCGGGCCCCCAGGCCGGAACCTCCTTCCGTGAACGCTCCCGTGCCGCGCCCGCCCTCGACCGGCCGCGTCGTCCCGCCGACGACCCCGCCGGACCGGGCCGAGGCCCCCTGCGGGGACCGTTCACCCGGAACGGCACGCCCTCCGGCCGCCGCGCCGGGAACGGCACCACCCCCGGCCGCCCAACCACCACGTGCCCCGAATCCGCCCACCGGCCCCACACCCTCCGGGAGCCCCTCGGCGACGGGGCCTCGCCCGCCCGGGCCGACGCCGGGACCGGAGGGGCCGCTTGCGGACGGACCAGCGGTACTGGTGCCCGCAAGGCCCGTGCCGCCCAGCGGAGTTCCTCCGTACCCGTTCCTGGGGACACCGGGCGGCACCGCCCCGGCATCCGTCCGGATCCCGGTGACGGCTGGAGCCGGCACACCCATGCCGGATCCGGTCGGCCCCTGCGGCCTCGCCTTACCTCCCTTGATCCCCGGGTCGGTGACGACCGGCGCACCGACCGGTGCGGGGCGTGCCACCCGCTGTGGTTCCGGTGACGCGGGCCCCTGCGGTACGGGACCGCTCGGCACACGGGCCGAGGTTCCCGCCATTCCGAGGGAGGTGCCCGACACCATCGCGCTCGCCATCGCCGCTACGCCGCTCGGATCGTCCTGCGGGACGACGTCGCGTGATTCGCCGAGACCCCCCAGTGCCGGAGGAAGGCTCTGCGGCGGCTTCAGGGCCGGGGTGGCGATGCGGTAGTGCATGGCGAGGGTCTGCATGACGGTGGCGGCTTCGGTCTTGCGGCGGTCGGCGAGGGGGAGGTGTTCGTCGTCGCCGCCGAAGACGGAGGAGATGCCGTCGCCGAGGGTGTCCTTGGCCTGTTCCCAGGTGCTGGGTTCCTCGGGCATGTCGCGTTTGGCCTTGGCGATGGCCTCGGACATGGCGTGCAGGGTGTTGGCGGCGTCGTTGGCGTAGGAGGCCGCGTTGTTGATGCCGTCGGCGAGGTGGAGCATGCGGGTGTGGAAGGCGTCGCTGGTGGCGCCCTCCCAGGTGACGGCGGCTTCGGTGCTGGCACGGGTGAGGGTGGCGCGGATGGCCTTGAGGGTGTCGGCGGCGCGGCGCCAGGGGTCTCCGGCGGCCATGACGGCGCCGGGGTCGAGGGCTTCGGCCATGGTGCGGAGCTGGGCGTGGCTGTACTTGGTGAAGTCGGTGTAGGCCATGGCCGGTTCGTCTCCGTCCGGTGGGCGCTAGCGGGCGGACTTGCCGCCGTCGCGGGTGGGCGGGGCGATGGTCTGTTCGTAGGCGGCCCGGCTGGTGGCGGAGGGGTTGGCGACGGACCAGCCGTCGTCGCCGAGCCTGAGCTTCCGGGCGGTGCTCCGGTCGCGTTCCTCGTAGCCGGTGGCGGTGAGTTCGGCGTTCTTCTGGGCGTCGTCGACGGCTTGTCGGAGTTGGTTGAGGATGTCGCGCAGGCCGTCGCGCATGGTGTCGTAGCGGCCGTGGAGTTCGGTGGCCTCGGCGAAGGTGCCGAAGGCGCCCTTGCCGAGGCCGCTGCGGCCGTGGGTGTCGGTGCCGTCGGCGTGGTGCTGGAACTCGGCGAGGAGGAGGCGGACCTGGGCGGCGAAGGCGCGGAGTTGTGCGATCTCGACGCGGTATCCCCGGCCGGCTCCGCCGGTGGTGCCGGTTCCTGTGGCCACTGCGGCGCTCCCCGTGCGTCCGTCGGTCGCTGCCGGGCCCGGGTCCCGGTGTGTCATGTCTAACACACCGGGGCCCTAATTCGGCCTGGGACATGGTCAGTTCGTCGGCGTCCGGGTGCGGAGGGCCTCGGCGAGGGCTCGGCGGCAGAGGGAGTCGGCGTGCCGGGTGGTCTCGGGGAGCCGGTACTGGCGGGCGAGGTCGAGGGTGGTGCGGACGGCGGTGTCGAGGCCGATGCGGTGGCCGACGGAGACGTAGACGGGTTTGACGCCGGGCCGGGTGCGCAGGGCGCGGCCGACCTCCTCACCGGTGGCCGGGTCGGTGAGGGGGGTGGTGGAGCCGCGGGGGGCGTCGGGTTGGCGGTGGTCGAAGGTGAAGGGGGTCTTGGCGACGCCGAGGGTGCGCAGGCCGGTGAGGACGCCGAGGTGGCTGGCGAGGCCGAGGCGGCGGGGGTGGGCGAGGCCGTAGCCGTCGCAGACGACGGTGTCGGGCGTGCGGGTGAGGGCGGCGAGGGCGTCGAGGACGGCGGGGAGTTCGCGGAAGGCGAGCAGTCCGGGGACGTAGGGGAAGGCGATCCGGCCGACGGCGGTGGCCTGTTCGACGACGGTGAGCGTGTCGCGGTCGAGGAGGACGGCCGCGGCGACGACGAGGTCGTGGTCGTCGTCGTAGGCGACGTCGACGCCGGCGACGAGGTGGCCGGCGGCGGGGTCGGTCGGGTCGTCCTGGGAGGTGCCGTCCCGGGAGAGGTCGCCCCGGGAGAGATCGCCCCGGGAGGGCTCGTCCCGGGCGGGGTCGTCGTGGGCCTGGACGAGGGGCCGCAGTCGTTCCTGTTCGGCGAGCGCCTCGGCCTCGGTGGTGGGCCAGTCGGCGGGGATGGGCACGGGCGGTTCCCCCGGATCGGTGGTGCGGGCGTGGTCGGCTTCACCGTACCGAGGGGGCGCACGACCCTCGGGTGAGCCTGTGCGCCCCCCTGTGCCCCCCGGGTCGGCGGGTTAGCCTGGACTTACCGAACTCCCTTGCCGGGTAGGACTCCTGGAGCCGGCAGTGTTCCGCCCGTTCCCCCCGACGTGCGAAGGAGCCCCCGTCATGCCGCGTCCGTCCGCCGCCCAGTACTGCCTTGGTTCGTTCACCGTCGTCGCCGCCACGGTGGCGCTGCTGGCCGTCTCGGGTGCCACCGGCGCCCTGGAGGTCGCGGTGCTGGTGGGTTTCGCGCTGGCGCTCGGCACCGTGGTGACGGTGTTGGCGGTGGCCGTGTCCGGACGCTCCGACCGGTCTGCGGGGGCGGCGCACGCGGCGCCTCCGGCCGCTGCCGGGCGCGAGTACGCCCGGCAGCGCTGATCCGCCGCCGGGCGTCGCGGGTCGGGCCGGTCGGGCCGGACCGGTCAGGGCCGGCCCGGGCCGGTCAGAGGGTGGTGACGACCACGGTCTTCGCGGCCTTGTCGTGGATGCACTGCCGGTAGGGCTTGTCGAAGACGCCGAACAGGCCGTCGATGACCCACCAGAGGGCGGCGCAGCAGAGCACGGCGGGGAGGATGAAGACCGCGGAGCGGGTCCAGGCGGCCGACTGGGTGGGGACGTTCCCGTCGATCAGCATGGCGACGCGGATGTGCATCGCCTTCTTCCCGAGGCTCTGGCCGTCGCGGCCGACCATCAGGGCGTCGTAGACCAGCCAGATGGCGCAGGCCAGCCAGAAGGAGCCCGCCGAGCCCGAGCGGTCACCGAGGCTGGCGAAGGGCGCGACGATGATCACGGCGACGGCCTGGACCAGCAGGTAGTCGATGAACCGGGCGAGGATCCGCTTGGGCCAGGTGCCGAGCGGCGGCATGCCGGGGACGGGTCCGGCGCCGGGGGTCCCGTAGCCGGCGGGGCCGTAGCCGGGCGGGGGCTGGTCGTAGGGCGACTGCCCGTAGGGGTTCTGGCCGTACGGGGTCTGACCGTACGTCGGGCCGCCGTAGGTGCCGCCGTACGCGCCGGGGCCGTCGGCCGGGCCCCCGCCGGACGGGCCGCCGGCGGGGGGTGGGGCCGACGACGGGTCGGGGTCCGACGGGCGGCCTTCCGGCGTGCCGCCGCCCGGCTGCGGGGGCTGCTTGTCGGAGGAGGGCTGACCGCCCCCCTCCGGCTGGGGGCCTGAGGGGTCGTGGGTGCTCATCCCCCGAGTAGAACATCACGAATTCTTGCCCTTTGGCACATTCTGTCCGTTTTGTCGGCAGCGGCCGGAATGGGCCCACCCGGCCCGCCACCGGCGGCGCTCAGCCGCGGACCACCCGGGTACGGGCCGCGAGGTCCTGCCAGCCGCGCCGGGCCACACGGTCGAACACCGGCCAGACCAGCCCGAGCAGCAGCACGAGTCCGAGCAGCCGGACGGCCCACCGCAGCAGCGAGCGGCCGAGGCCGAGACCGGTCCGGCCACCGGTGGCGGCGGCGTCCACCACCCGGATCCCGGTCAGTCGCTTGCCGAAGGTCTGGCCGGTCCGCGCGGTCGGCAGCACCTCGTAGAGCAGGCCGACGAAGAGCAGGATGCCGAGCAGGACGGCGATCTTGCCCACCACCACGTCGTCCACCAGCCAGACCTGGACCTGGCGGCGGGTGAGGGCACTGGCCATCCGGGCCTGGTCGAGCTTCTGCCGGATGTGCTCGGAGACCGAACCGCCGAGCGGGATGCCGGCGGCGACGGCGACCACCAGCAGGACGGCGGTGTCCACCGCCCGCGCGGCCAGCCGGCGCCCGAGCCCGGCCGGGCCGGCCGGGGCCTGGCGGCGGCGGGCGGCGGCCGTCCTGGCCGGGCGCGCGGCGGACCGCGAGACGGCGGGGGTCGGCGCGACCGCGGCCTTCGGTACGGCGACGGACTTCGCGGCGGCCGCGGAATGCGCAGCGGCTGCCGACTTCGGCGCAGCGACGGACTTCGGCGCGGCGACGGACTTCGCGGCGGTGACGGACTTCGGGGCGGTGACGGACTTCGGGGCGGTCACGGGTTCGGCGACGGTGACGGCCACGGGCTCGGGCGCAGGCTCGGCCCGGGTGGCGCGCTCCGCGTCGCGGGCCGCGGGTACGGGCGGAGCGACGGACCCGGCGACGGCCGGTGGCGCCGACACCTCCACGGCTGGACGGCGGCCGCCCGCCGGGACGGCAGCAACCGGAGCACGCTCACCCTCCGCGCGCCCCTCCTCCCCCTCGGACGCCCCCGGAAGCACCCCCCAGGAGACCCAGCGCGCCGACCCGCCGGTCTCCATCAGCCCGGGCTGCGCCCGCGGGTCGACCTGCCAGCCGGGCACCGCCGGCTCCGCCTCCGCCGACGCCCCCGCCGCCCGCAGCTCCGCCGGGAACGCCCCGACCGGCGGCACACCCGCCGACGGCACGCCCACCGAGAGACCTCCCCCCGAGGGACCTCCCACCGACGGCACGCCCCCAGGCACCGGCCCGGCCGGCGGCCCGGCCGCGACCGGCTGCTCGCCGGGCCCGGCCCCGCCCCCCGCCGGACCGACCGTGCGGAACACCGGCCCGCCGATCACCTCCGCCACCCTCGGCCCGAGGACGAACGACGCCCCGCCCGTGGTCTGGTCCAGGTAGACCGGCCCGGTGTCCTCGCCCCGGGCCCGGGCGGACCCTCCGCCGGGCGGCTCCGGCGCGACCGCCGCCGGGACCACCGGAGGTGGCACCACCCGGGCCCCCGCGGGTGCGGCCCGCCGGGCCGCGTACCGGGGCGGTTCCAGCACCTCGCCCGGCGCCGGGGCGGGCCGGCTGGTGCCCGGCACCCACGCGGCACCGCCCCAGTAGCGGACGAAACCGGGGATGGAGGGGTCGGGGTAGTAACCGGGCTCGGGTCCGACGGCCGGGTCGCCGGCGGCGGCGAAGGGGCGGTCCGTCATGGCGGGTCTTCTTTCCTGGCGGGTCCTGGCCGGCGCCGGCGGGTCCTGGCGGACGGCGGCTCGGCCCTGGTGGGTTCCTTGCGGGTTTCCTCGCGGGTCGTCTGGCGGGTTTCCTGGCGCTCTTCCGGTGGTTCCTGGCGGTTCCCAGTGGCTACTGGTGGTTCGTGCTGGGCCCGGGCGGCTCCGGGCGGCTCCTGGTGCCCTCCGGCCCGGCCGGCCGGCCTTCCGCGGGGCCGGGACGGCACGCCCGCCCGGCGCCCCGCCCAGTACGCCCGGGAGCCTCCCGGCGCGCGCGGGCACCACCGATGGGCGGACAGTCGCCGGGCAGTCACAAAGGGTAGTGCCTCGTCGGGGCGGCGACGGGAAGTTGGCGAATACCCGGACAGCGGTGGGCCGTCCGGGGTAAGGGCGGCCGCACGGTTCCGGCGCGCGAGGGTGGTCGTGCGCCGTGCGGTCGGCCGTTCACCACCTCGCGCTGAACTTTCCGGGGAAAACCCGGTAACCCGTGTAAGAACCGCGGCGGAGCGGCCTCTCCCAATCGGCGGGCCCGGAACCGGGCAGCCGACGACAGAGAGGAAGACGATCATGGAGCGCCCCACCGGCGTCGTCGAGCACGAGCTGGAACTCAACCTGGTGCTCTCCCCCGAGCACAGCGTCCCCGTGCCGGCCCGGCTGTCCTACGGCAGCCACGACCCGTACGCGGTGCACATCACCTTCCACCTGGACACCGGCTCGCCGGTGACCTGGGTGTTCGCCCGCGAGCTGCTGGTCGAGGGCACCTTCCGGCCCTGCGGCCAGGGCGACGTGCGGATCTGGCCCACCGCCCCCCAGCCCTCGGCCGGGGGCGCCGCCAAGGGCCGGCGCAGCGTGCTCTGCCTGGCGCTGAGCTCCCCCGCCGGGGACGCGCTGCTGGAGGCGCCGCTGCCGGTCGTCGCGGCCTGGCTGGAGCGGGCGCACCGGCTGGTCCCGCCGGGCAGCGAGATGGCCGCGCTGGACATGGACGGCTCGCTCGCCGACCTGCTCGCCTGAGCGTGCGCGCACCGACCGCACCCGCGCCGGACGCAGTCAGGACGGCTGCAGCACGGACGGGCGCAGCACGGACGGCCACGACCGAGCCGCGCGATCCGGACGACGGCACCCCGGACGACGACGGCCCCGGCCGCCCCGGCGGCGCGGACCACGACGGGAGCGGCGCCCCCGCCGGCTCAGCGGGCCGCGGGGGCCTGCTGACGGCCGCGGGCGGCGTCCGGTCCGCCACCGCCGCGCTGGCCGGGCAGCCGGACCAGCGGGGCACCGGCGGAGCGCCGCCGTGCCCTTATCCGGATGGCGGCGGCGAGCAGGAAGCAGAGCCCGACCCACGGGTAGACCGAGGTGGGCAGCTGACGCAGCGGCCCCATGTGCAGCACGGCCACCCCGAACGGTTTGGCCGCCCACATGGCGAAGGAGAGGAAGGCGACCAGCGTCGCCCAGAAGGCGGCGCGCCAGCGCAGTCGGCGGACGGCGGCCGGACGGGCGTGCTCGACGGACGCCTCGGCGGCCAGCAGGACGAGCACCGGCACGCACCAGACCCAGTGGTGGGTCCAGCTGATCGGCGAGATCAGCACGGCGGTGACGGCGGCGCAGCAGACGCCCCAGGCCTCGGACCGGGGCAGCCAGCGGGCGCTGCGGGCGGCCCAGGCGGCGACGGCGAGGCCGGCCACCGCGACGAGCCCGCCGGCCAGGGTGGCCAGGGTGCCGGGCTCGGCGGCGTGCAGCAGTCGGGCCAGGGCGCCGCGCAGGGACTGGTTGTCGACGATGTACGTCTTGCCGACGCGGGACGAGTCGTAGAGGTACTCGGTCCAGAAGCCCCAGGTGGCGTCGGGGAGGACGAGGGCGCCGATCAGGAAGGTGCCGAGGAAGGTGAAGCCGGCCACGAAGGCCGCCCGGATCCGGCCGGTGACCAGCAGGTAGACGGCGAACAGTCCGGGAGTGAGCTTGATGCCGGCGGCGATGCCGATCGCCACGCCCTTGCTGCGGCGGCCGTCCGGGCGGGTGAGGTCCCAGAGGATCAGGCAGGCGAGCGCGAGGTTGATTTGGCCGTACCGGAGCGTGGTGAAGACGGGTTCGAGCCAGACTCCGCAGCCGGTCACCAGGATCACGCCGATCGGCCGCAGTTCGCGGCGCGGCCAGCCGACCAGCTTGAAGGACAGGTGGGTCAGCAACGCCAACAGCCCGAGGTTGCCGAGAGTGATCGCGACCCGGAGGAACGGGACCGGGAACCAGGTGGTCGGCACGAACAGCATCGCCGCGAACGGCGGGTAGGTCGCGGGGAGGTTCCACTCGGTGACGCGCAGCGCGTACAGGTCGGTGCCGTTGGCGACGGCGGCGCCCTCGGCCCGGTAGACGATCATGTCCACCATCGAGGTGTGGACGAAGTGACGGACCACTGCGTACACGACCAGGGACAACAGGGCCAGGCCCGAGGCGGCCAGCAGCGGTCGGCGGGGGGCCTCGCGCAGGGCGCGGACGGGGGTGCCGAGCGCGTCCCGCAGACGGTCCGACAGGGGGGCGGGCGCGGAGTCGGGTGCGGTCCGCACCGGGCTGCGCTCGTCTTGTACCGCTGTCACCTGTCCACTCCGTCCACCGTCCGACCAACCGCCGACGATACCGGATGCGGGGCGGCCCGGCCTGGGCAGGATCGGTGACTCAGCGTGACGAAGCGACCCGGCCGGCCGCGCTCCGTTGCGGGCGGAGCACGGACGGCCGGGTCCGGGAGGGGAGGTCGGTCACGCCGGTCCGGGGCCCGGGCGGGGCCCCGGACGGCGCCGGGGGTGCGGTCAGCCCGTGTAGGCGCCCAGGGCCCGGGTGAAGTCCAGCGGCTGCTGGACGATGCTGCTGCAGGTGGCGTCGGCGTAGGCCTTGGCGCCGCCCTCGCAGGCCTTGTCCCGGGTGCCGGACCACATGGCCAGCCAGGCGAGGTGCTTGCTGCCGGCGAACTCGGCGAGCTGCTTGGCGTCGGCGACGGTGAAGACCTCGCTGGCGACGTCGTTGACGCCGATCATCGGGGTCACCGCGACCTTGCGCCAGGCGGCCGCGTCGTCCAGCCCGAGCACGCTCTTGACCTGGGCCTGGGTGGCGGTGGCCGCGGCGATCGCGTACTTGCCCATCTGGCCCTGCGGGTTCGGGGCGACGCCGTCGCCGAAGTCCATGGCCATGATGTTGACCGCGCCGACCGCGACACCGTTCTTCTTGGCGTCGGCGATCAGGTTGACGCCCTCCTGGGTCAGGCCGGAGGGCAGCGCGGGCAGGGTGAAGGAGACGTCGAGGGCCTTGCCCTTGGCGGCCGCGTTCTTCTGCAGCTGGGCGACGGCCTGGGCCCGGCGGGTGTTGGCGGCGGTGTCGGCGATCGCGCCGCCCTCGACGTCGAAGTCGACCTTGGTCAGGCCGTAGGCGTCGACGGTCTTCTGGTAGGCGGCGGTCAGGTCGGCGGTGGAGCCGCAGGCGAGGGCCAGCTCGCTGCCGTTGGCGCCGCCGAAGGAGACCCGGACGTCGCCGCCGATCGCCCGCAGCGCGCCGATCTGGGCGGCCACCGCGTCGGCGGACAGGTCGCTGACCCCGCCCCACTTGGGCACGCAGCCGCCGCCGGAGACCACGAAGGCCAGGTTGACGTTCCTGACGCCGGTCGCCTTGGCGGTGGCGACCAGGTCGTACGGCGGGTAGAGCGAGGTGTCGACGTACGGGGCGAAGCCGGCCCCGGCGGCCGGGGGTACGGGCACACCGGTCGCCGTGGGGGTGGCGGTCGGGGTGGGGGTCGGCGCCGGGGTGGTCGGCTTCGCCGTGGCGGTCGGGCTGGGCTTTCCGGTCGGGCCGGCCGTCGCCGTGGGGGTGGCGGTGGCCGTGCGGGTGGCGGTGGCGGTCGCGGTCGGCGCGGGGGTGGGCGTCGAGGTCGCGGTGGGACGGCCGGAGGGCGTGGGTGCCGGGCCGTCCCCGCCCTTGCAGGAGGTGTTGTTGATGAGGCAGTTCGCCGGCTCGGTCTGTGCGGCGCCGGCGCCCTGGGCGACGAAGCCGACCACCACGCTCCTGCCGGGCTCCAGCCGCTTGCTCCACGCCTCCGGCCTGACGGTGACGTGCTGGCCGGCGGCGGTGAAGGTGGCGTTCCAGAGCGAGTCGATCTTCGCGCCGGCCGGGAGGTCGAAGCTGAGCGTCCAGTCCTCGATCGGGTGGCTGTCCGGGTTGGTGACCAGGTACTGGCCGGTGTAGCCGGCGTCCCAGCTGCTGGTGCGGCTGTAGACGGCGCCGAGCGAGGCGGCGCTGGCCGAGGAGGCGAGGACCACCACGCCGCCGGCGACCAGTGCGGCGGCGACCGCCGAGGCCCCGATGATCGTGCCCTTGCGGCTGCGCCGGCGGCGGCCTCGGCGGCTGTCGGGCTGGGTAGTCATGGCGCGTTACCTCCGCGGGTGCCTTGCGGTCGGCCGCCGTCCGGACGCGGGTGCGTACGGACTTCCGGGCGGCCGGCCCGGCTCGGTCGGGCGACCGGCGGGACCGACGCTAGCGGCGGGCCGGGGCCCGAACCGGCGGGCTGAGCGAGGGGTAGTGCTCCCTTAGGGCGGGCTTAAGGAAGAGCCGTCCGCGGGCCGCCCGCGCGGGCCGGTCCACACACCGCCCCCGCGGCGGGCGCGCAGCATCCCCACGGCAGCTCCCCGGCTGCCGCACCGTCACCGCTGGAACAGCGCCCCCCGGTTGCGCCGCCGGGCGGGCCGCGCCTGCGCCGTGTGGTCCGGGCGGCTCAGCAGCCGCAGCCGGATCTCCGCGCCCCCGAGCACGGCCGAGCGGCCGAGCGCCAGGTCGCCGCCGGTGGACTCGGTGAGCTTGCGGACGATGTCCAGGCCGAGGCCGGTGGAGCCGTCGCCGCCGTGGCCCGCGCCGCGCTCGAGGGCGGCGGCCGGGTCACTGAACCCGGGGCCGGCGTCGCCGACCAGCACGATGACCGAGCTGTCGGTGGCGAGCACGTCGACGGAGAAGGCGGTGCCGACGGCGGTGTGCCGGAAGACGTTGCCGAGCAGCGCGTCGACGGCGGCGGCGAGGTCGGCGCGCTGGATCGGGACGGGTGCCGCCCGGTCGGCGCCGGCGAGTTGCCAGCGGCGTCCCTCGTCCTCGGCCAGGGCGGACCAGAACCCGACCCGCTCGCGGATCACCTCGGCGACGTCGCAGCCGACGGCCACGGCGGGCGCGTCTTCGGGGGCGCGGCGGGCCGAGCGGATGATCTGGTCGACCTCGCGCTCCAGTTGGGAGACCGCGTGCCGGGTGGCGTCGGCGGCGTCGCCCTCGCCGAGGGAGGCGGCGTTGAGCCGCAGCACGGTCAGCGGGGTGCGCAGCCGGTGGGACAGGTCGGCGGCCAGTTCCCTTTCGGCGGCGAGGAGTTGGACGACCCGGTCGGCCATCGTGTTGAACGCGTGGGCGGCCTCGCGCAGTTCCTCGGGGCTGCCGGCCGCCTGCCGGCCGTCCACCGGGACGCGGACGGCGAGGTTGCCCGCGCCGAGCGAGCGGGCGGCGCCGGCCAGCCGGCGGGCGGAGGCGACGATCCGGGTGCCCATCCGGTCGGCGACCAGGACGGCGATGGCGACGAGGGCGAGCGCGACCCCGGAGAGCACCAGCCAGGCGGTGGAGACGCCCCGGGTGAGGTCGCCGTCGGCGACGAACACCTCGACCACGGCGGTGCGCCCGGTGTCCACCGCGACCGGCTGGAGCAGCGCGTACCCGCCGGGCACCTCGACGGTGAAGGAGCGGCCCTGCCCGCCGGCGGTGGACACGTCTCCGGCGGCGGCCCGGGCCTCGCCGATGGTGGGGCCGCCGGGGCCGCCCACCCCGGGCGGTGCGGCGGCGGCCGTCGGGGCGGGCAGGTGGACGGCCATCCGGCCCTGCCCGCCGGCGTCGGTGCTGGCCAGGGCGCGGTTGATGGCGTCCTGGTCGGTGGTGATGGCGAGGGCCGGGCCGAGTGCGGCGGCCTGCCGCTCGGCGGCGGTGAACGCCCGGTCCCGGGCGGTCTGCTGGACCATCAGGCCGAGCGGGATGAGGAAGGCCAGCGCGACCATGGTGGTCCCGGCGACGGCGGCCTTGATCAGGGCCCAGCGCAGCGAGCGTCCGAACCGCCTCATGTCCGGTGCTCCGCGGGGCCCCCGGAGGGCTCCAGCCGGACGCCGACGCCCCGGACGGTGTGCAGGTAGCGGGGGTTGGAGGCGGTCTCGCCGAGTTTGCGGCGCAGCCAGGAGAGGTGGACGTCGATGGTCTGGTCGCCGCCGTAGGTCTGCTGCCAGACCTCGGCGAGGATCTCCTTGCGCGGCACGACCACGCCGGGCCGCCCGGCGAGGAAGGCCAGCAGGTCGAACTCACGGCGGGTCAGGTCGAGCGCCCGCCCGTCCAGCGCGGCCTCCCGCCGCTGCAGGTCGATGGCGAGTCCGCCGACCCGCAGCACCTGGGCGGCGGGGGCGGCGCCGCCGCCGAGCCTGCGCAGCACGGCGGCCATCCGAGCGCTGAGGTGTTCTCCGGAGAAAGGTTTCACCAGGTAGTCGTCGGCGCCGTCGTTGAGCAGCCGGACGATCTCCGCCTCGTCGTCCCGGGCGGTGCAGATGATCACCGGCACGTTGGTCAGGCCCCGGATCATCTTGAGCGCCTCGCTGCCGTCCAGATCCGGCAGGCCCAGATCGAGGATCACCAGGTCGCAGCCGACCTGGGCGACCTCCCGCAGCGCCTCGAGTGCCGTGCCCACACTGCGGACCGCATGACCGGTGTCGGTCAGGTGCCGGATGAGGGCGGAACGTACGAAGGGGTCGTCCTCGACCACGAGCACTGTTGCCATGGCCCTGCACGGTACGCCATCGGCGGTCAGTGGTCTGTACCTCGGGGTGGCCCCGGACACCGGGCAACTCCCCCGGGGGACACCAGGGGTGCCCGCCCGCACCGGCCCGGAGTACGGCAGGATGAGCGGACGATGCGGAACGGACTGGTACAGCTCGGCGCCTGGGCGGCGGCCACCGGGGCGGCGGTGGCGCTGTCCTGGTTCGGCGTGCACGCGGTGCTGACCGGCGCCGCGTTCGAGCAGCCGACGGCGCTGCCGCTGCCCTCGCCGACGGCCGACAGCACGCCGTTCACCGCGACCGTCACCCCGGACCCGGGCCACCCGGGCACCCCGACCGGGACGCCCGCCCCGCCGGCCTCCCCGACCGCCGCCGGCACCGGCCCGACGCACGGCCCGGCCCCCGTCGCCACCACGGCGGCCACCCCCGCCGGGGCCCCGTCGGCCACCCGCCGGCCCACGCCCGCCACGACCCCCACGTCGTCGGTGAAGAGCTACCCGGTGCCGGGCGGCAAGGTCGCCCTGGACATCCGCCCGGACAAGGCCTCGCTGGTCTCCGCCACCCCGGATCCGGGCTGGCAGATGCAGGTCTGGAACGGCGACCAGTGGATGCGGATCGACTTCACCAAGGGCGAGCAGGCCAACTCGGTCTTCGTCTACTGGAACGGGCACCCGCCCGTGGTGGAGACGGCGGTCCGCTGAACCCGCCGCACCGGGCCCCGTCGGACCCGCCGGGCCCCGTCCGGGCTCACCGGGCCCTCACCAGGCCTCGAACGGAAGGTAGCCGGGCAGGTACGGCCCGCCGTAGCGGGACCGGTCGACCAGCGTGTGCCTCGTCCCGCCGGGCACCCCGATGGTCGCCAGCACCACCGTGCCGAAGCGGTCCCGCGCCTCGTACGGCTCGGCGAGCGACAGCGCGCCCCGGTCCACCGCGTAGTCGTAGGCGTAGTACACGTCGGGCACGCTCACCGAGAGGTCCAGCACGCCGTCCCCGTGCCGGGCCAGGTACCCGGCCAGCTCCCGCCCGCGCGGGCCGATCACCTGGACCAGCGAGGTGAGCACGATCCGCGTGCCGGGTGCGCTCAGCACGTAGGAGACCGTCTCCGGCTCCTCGGTCTCCGGCCCGGCGTAGGCGGTACATCGCAGTCCGAGTGCGGCGGCGTAGCGGTGGGCGGCCCGCTCGGCGTCGCCGACCGCGAAGACCACCGCGTCGGCGCGGCCCGTCGGGAGGGGGTCGGTCTCCCCCGGGCCGGCGGTGAGCAGGACGGGTTCGGCGGCGGTCTCGGTCATGTCGGCCCTCCCGGTAGGCGTACGGGACCACGTGGACCACGTGGGGCCCGCGCGCCGGGGTGGGGCCCGGCGCACGGGGTCGTGGCTGGAGGGTGGCGCCGAGCCGACCTGCGCGCAACTGTTCCGTTTCCTCCTGGTCAAGCTGTGCGCCGGGGCGGGAGAATCGGCGGCGCCGCTGTACAGAATGCCCATCGGAGGACGGAGCCGCGATGCCCCCCGCCCACTCCCCGAGCTCCTCAGGCTCGCCCAACTCCCCCGCCCCGCAAGGCGCTTCGGCCGGCGCCGGCCCCGGAGCGGGGCCGGGTGGCGGGAACGACGCGATCGACGCGCTGGACGGCCGGCTGATCCGGCTGCTGGCGGAGGAGCCCCGGATCGGGGTGCTGGAGTGCTCTCGCCGACTCCAGGTCGCCCGCGGCACCGTGCAGGCCAGGCTCGACCGGCTGCAGGCCAAGGGGGTGATCGGCGGCTTCGGCCCGGAGGTGGACCCGGCCGCCCTCGGCTACCCGGTGACGGCCTTCGCGACCCTGGAGATCTCGCAGGGCCAGGGCGCCGACGTGCGCGCCCACCTGGCGAGCGTGCCGGAGGTGCTGGAGCTGCACACGATCACCGGGGCCGGGGACATGATGGTGCGGATCGTGGCCCGCTCCAACGCCGACCTGCAGCGGGTGATCGACCGCGTGGTGGGCTTCGACGGGATCGTCCGCTCGTCCACCGCGATCGCCCTGGAGAACCCGGTGCCGTACCGCATCCTGCCGCTGGTGGACCAGGCCGCGGCCGAGTAGGCCGGCCCGGGGCGCCTCCGGAGCCCCGCCGCGTCAGCAGCCGGGGACGCTCCCCCCGCTCTTCAGCGCCTCCAGCGCCGAGACCGCCTCGCCGAGCGTGCCGACCGGCACCAGCCGCAGCCCCGCTGGGGTGTTCACCTTGGCGTCCGCGCACTCGTCCTTGGGCAGCAGGAACACGGTCGCGCCGTCCCGGGCGGCCGCCTGCGTCTTCAGCGGGACGCCGCCGACCGCGCCGACGACGCCCTGGTCGTCGATGGTCCCGGTGCCCGCGATCTTGAGCCCGCCGGTGAGGTCGCCGCCCTTGCCGTCGCCGGCGAGCTTGTCGACGATGCCCAGGGCCAGCATCTGGCCGGCGCTCGGGCCGCCCACGTCACCCAGGTCGATCTTGACCTTCACCTGGTCCGGTGAGAGGTGGAGGTAGTCCAGCGCCGCAGTGGTGGCGCTGTCCTGCGACTCGGCCATCTGCTGGGCGGTCACCTGCTCGGCCTTGGCCGGGTCGCCCTGCGGGTAGACGGTGTCGGTCGGGCGCACCGCCTCGTCCCGGTCGAACCAGGCCTGCAGGGCGCGCCGGAACGTCGTCTCCTCGCCCGGGTTGGTGGCCGAGATGGTGACCATCCGCAGCTCGCCCTCGGTGGTGCGCAGCGGCGCCCCGGTGATGGTGATGACGGGCTTGCCCTGGTAGGTGCCGAGGGTGTCCGCGGTCAGCCCGGGCCAGGTGAGCGTGTACGGCAGCGGGACGAAGGCCGCCACGCCGAACAGCGCGGTGACCAGCAGGCCGCAGAGCGCGAGCGCGCGGGTGCGCGGGGAGGTCAGGGCCTTGGGGAGCTTGGTGTCGGACACAAGGGGAATCCAAACACACCTCGGCCGCTACCTCAGTGCGTCGGCCACCTCGGTCGCGGCCTCGACGACCCGGGGGCCGACCCGTTCGGGCACCAGCCCGTTGAGCATCACCACGCCGACGCTGCCCTCGATCCCGCTCAGCCCGAGCAGCGCGGCGGCCGCGCCGCACGCCCCCGACTGCTCCTCCGCGCGGGTGATGACGAAGCCCTGCTCCGGCCGTCGCTGGCTGGGGAAGGTGCGCGCCTCCAGGATCGCCCGGCCGGCGGCGCTCTCGCCGAGCGGGTGGCGCAGCCCGGTGCGGTAGGCGACGTGGAAGTCCGTCCAGCTCGGTTCGACCACGGCCACGGCCAGCGCCTCACTGCCGTCCACCAGGGTCAGGTGGGCGGTGGCACCGAGGTCCTCGGCCAGGCTGCGCAGGGCCGGCAGCGCGGCCTCGCGCAGCAGCGGGTGCACCCGGTGGGCCAGCCGCAGCACCCCGAGGCCGACCCGGGCGCGGCCGCCGATGTCCCGGCGGACCAGGCCGTGCTGTTCCAGGGTGGCCAGCAGCCGGTAGACGACGGTGCGGTTGACGGCCAGCCGCGCCGCCAGCTCGGTGACGGTGAGGCCGCGCTCGGAGTCGGCGAGCAGTTTGAGGACCCGGACGCCACGGTCCAGGGTCTGGGAGGTCTCGGCAGTCACGACGGGCATCCTTTCCGCGACGCTCGCGGGGCGGGCGACGCCGGTACGGGTTCGGTGTCGCGCGCAGGTGGGGGTGGCCGCGCTGGGACCGTACGTCGTCGCCCTTGACGTGCGTACGGTCCTGCGGCGCCCGTCCCGTGGGGGGTTGCCCGGCGGTAGAGCGTGGGGGAAAGGTAGTGAAGGAAATGTCGCGGCGGAAGTGGTTGTCCAAAATTCGGGCGTGATCGACATCAACGGCGCCGCCAAATCAGGACAGAACCCACTATTTCGCAGCCCCCGTCAGGGCATGTGTTCGACCCCGGTCCGAAGTCCGGACAGTTCGGGACAGAGGGGACCGCGGGCCCGCCGCGGCGGCCCGCCCCCGGACGGCCGCCGCGGCACCGGCTGCGCGACGGCCGCCCGGCCGGCTACTTCGCCCACTCACGGATCTTGGCGATCCGCGCCTTCAGCTGGTTGGCGGTGGCCTGGGCGGTGAGCGGCCCGCCGCACTGGCGCCGCAGCTCGTTGTGGACGGTGCCGTGCGGCTGGCTGGTGCGGTGGTGCCAGGCGGCGACCAGCGCGTTCAGCTCCTTGCGCAGCTCCCGCAGCTCCTGGTGGGTGACCACCGGCCGCTGCTCGGCCGGCAGCTCCAGCAGGTCGGCCTCCTCGGCCGGCTTGCCCTTGCTGCGCTGGATCTGGCGGTGCTGGCGCTTCTGCAGCAGCATCTGCACCTGGTCCGGCTCCAGCAGGCCCGGGATGCCGAGGTAGTCGTCCTCCTCCTCGCTCCCCGGGTGGGCCTGCATGCCGAACTCCATGGCGTTGTACAGCACCCGGTCGAAGACCGCGTCGGAGCCGATCGCCTCGTAGGAGAACTCCTCGCCGCCCGCGCCGTCCGGCCCGTCGTTGGCCCGCTCGGCCTCGGCGAGCAGCCGGTCCTCCTCGTCGAAGAGGCCGTCGCCCTCCTTCTTCGGCCGGTCCAGGACGTGGTCGCGCTGCAGCTCCATCTCGTTGGCGAAGCCCAGCAGCATCGGGATCGTCGGCAGGAACACCGAGGCCGTCTCGCCGCGCTTGCGGGCGCGCACGAAGCGGCCGACGGCCTGGGCGAAGAACAGCGGGGTGGAGATCGAGGTGGCGTACACCCCGACGCACAGCCGCGGCACGTCGACGCCCTCGGACACCATGCGGACCGCGACCATCCAGCGGGACGTCCCGGCCGAGTAGTCGGAGATCCGCTTGGACGCCTCGGCCTCGTCGGACAGGACCAGGGTGACCTTCTCGCCGCTGATCTCGCGCAGCAGCTTGGCGTACGCCCTGGCCACGGTCTGGTCGGTGGCGATCACCAGGCCGCCGGCGTCCGGGATCGCCTTGCGGACCTCGGTGAGGCGGCGGTCGGCGGCCTGCAGCACGCTCGGGATCCACTCGCCCTGCGGGGCCAGCGCGGTGCGCCAGGCCTGGGCGATCAGGTCCTTGGTCATCGGCTCGCCGAGCCGGGCCTCCAGCTCGTCGCCCGACTTGGTGCGCCAGCGCATGTTGCCGCTGTAACTGAGGAAGATCACCGGCCGGACGACGTGGTCGGCGAGCGCGTGCCCGTAGCCGTAGGTGTAGTCGGCGACGGACTTGCGCAGGCCGTCGGCGCCCGCCTCGTACTGGACGAAGGGGATCGGGTTGGTGTCCGAGCGGAACGGCGTCCCGGTCAGCGCCAGCCGGCGGGTGGCCGGCTCGAAGGCCTCGAAGCAGGCCTCGCCCCAGGACTTGGAGTCACCGGCGTGGTGGATCTCGTCCATGATCACGAGGGTCTTGCGCGCCTCGGTCCGGTTGCGGTGCAGCATCGGGTTCACGCCGACGCCCGCGTACGTCACCACGATGCCCTGGTAGTCCCGGGAGAGCGGGCCGGAGGAGTAGGCCGGGTCGAGCCGGATGCCTATCCGTGCGGCGGCCTCGGCCCACTGCTTCTTGAGGTGCTCGGTCGGCGCGACGACCGTCACCTGCTGCACCAGGTGGTTGTGCAGGAGGTACGAGGCGAGGGTGAGCGCGAAGGTGGTCTTACCGGCGCCCGGGGTGGCGACCGCGAGGAAGTCGCGCGGCTGCGTCTCGATGTAGCGGTCCAGCGCGCCCTGCTGCCAGGCCCGCAGCTTGCCCGCGGTGCCCCAGGGGGCGCGGCCGGGGAAGGCCGGGGAGAGGTGGTGTGAGGCGGCGGTGGCGGCGTGGCCGCCGGTCCGGGCGGGGGCCTGCGGCTCCGGGGCGTCGGAGAACAGCGGCATCGAGGAGGCGGCGGCAGTACTCACGGTCTCCGAGGGGGATCATCGCAGGTCAGAGGCGGTTCTACGGCCCCGTCCCGCGGTCGGGCGGCGATCGGACAACCGGTCCAGCGTACCGGTTGGGCGCTGTTCGAGCGTTCAGCCGGGGCCTCGCGCCGGGCCCTGGCGGCCGGAAATCGACGTGACACGGATCACACCGTCGCGGCGCCCGAACCGGGTAATCACCGCCCGTCCCGGGACTCCCACCAGTGCGAGGCCGCCCCAACCCTCCCCGTGCCGACCGGCCTCGCACCGACCCGAAGGGACCTGCCGTGCACACCGCCGCCGAAGAGACCGTCCAAGCCCGTCTGATCCTCTCCGCCCACCGCTCGGTGCGGCTGCGGGTGGTCCTGACCTACCTGCCGGCGGACCCGTTCGCGGTCCGGATGGCCTTCCCCGCCGAGTTCTCCCTGGACGACCCGGCGGCCGACGGCGCCGGCCCGGGCGAACCCGGCGGGGAGGACGTCGTCTGGGTCTTCGCCCGGCAGCTGCTCTCGGCCGGCCTGGAGCTGCCGGCGGGCGTCGGCGACGTCCACGTCCGCCCCGCGTCCGGCCGGCGCACCATGGTCGAGCTGCGGGCGCCGGAGGGCACCGCGCTGATCCGCTTCGACACCGCCGACCTGCGGCGCTTCCTGTGGCACAGCCGGCTGCTCGTCCCCGAGGGCGAGGAGCACCTGCACCTGGACGCCGACCGCGCCCTCGCCGAGCTGCTCGGCTGAGCCCGGGCCCGCGCGGAGCCGACGGCCGGCTCCGCGGGCCCGGCCCGGCCGCCGGCTCAGCCCGACAGCCGCCGCATCAGCCGCACCCCCTGCGCCGGCGTCAGGTGCGGCAGGTACGCCTTGCCGATCGCCCGGGTGATGCCCGGCAGCGCGGCGGGGTCGGGGTACGCCATGTACATCGGCCGGTACTCCGGCTGGAACTTCGACTTGAACGCGAGCAGCGAGCGGAAGCCGTACACCGGCTCCAGCACCCGGCCCATCCAGTCCAGCATCCGCTGCAGGCCGGTGGGTCCCTCGCCCTGCCCGGAGCGGGCCAGCGGCGCGCCGGACAGCGAGAGGAAGCGCGCGCCCTCCTCCTTGAAGCCCAGTGCGGCCGAGGCGATCAGGAACTCGTTGACGCCGCGGAAGCCGTCCGAGCGGCGGCGCATGAAGTCCAGCGTCCAGCCGACCGGCACGCCGTTCTCGTACACCGGCATCCAGCTGGTCAGCCCGTGCACGACGCGCTGCTCGTCCACCGCGATCAGCACCCGCACGTCCGGGTCGTCCAGCTCCTCCAGCCCGCCCAGCGTGAAGCCCATCTCGGGCAGGCCCTTCTCGGAGACCCACTCCTCGGAGATCTCGCGGATCTGGTCCCGCAGCGCCCTCGGCGCCTCGTGGTAGGCCCACCACTCGGCGGTGATGCCCTGCTTGCCGGCCTTGTTCAGCGCCGTCCGGATGTCCTGCCACTTGCGGCCGGTGAAGGCCAGCTCGGGCAGCGCGACCACGGTGTCCTCGGCGACCTGCACCGAGCGCCAGCCGAGCTGTGCGGCGGCCGACCGGGTCTGCGGGGAGACGCTGTAGAAGCACGGGGTCCAGCCGCGGGCGTCGCAGAACCGGGCGAAGCCCGCCACCGCCCGCTCCCGGGCCTCCGGTTCTCCGAACGGGTCGCCGGTGGTCAGCGCCACGGTGCCGCGCACCCGGTAGGCGACCGCCGCCCGGCCCTCCTCGTCGAACCAGTAGTGGTTGCCGTCCCAGGTGGTGATGAAGGAGAGCGTCCCGCCGCCGTACGCGGTGAGCAGCGCCCGGGCCCGGGCGGACGCGTCCGCGTCGGTGTGCAGGACCGGCCGGCGGAAGGCCACCAGCAGCGCGCTCAGCGTGACCACCCAGAACGCCAGCCCGGAGTACGTCTCCAGCAGGAGCGCCACCCGGCCGACCGCTATCGGGTAGTCCGGCGTGAGGTCGTTGTACGCGGGCGGCAGGAACAGCGCCGGCAGCCCGTGCAGCAGGCGGCGCAGGTTCGCCCCCGGCTCGAACTGGTCGGCCACCAGCACCCCCACGCCCGCGTAGGCGGCGCAGGCGGCCAGCGCGGCGCCGCCGATCACCGACCCGAGCCGGCGCACCGCCCGGCCGGCCAGCCGCATCCGGAAGCGCTGGCGGGTGGCCAGCAGCAGTCCGAGGGTGAGCAGCGGCAGCAGCAGCGCCTCGACGAAGTACTGGATCACGTCGCCGCTGTCCGGCCCGGAGTCCAGGTACAGCCAGCCCAGCAGCCCGGCCCAGAGCAGCTCGGTGGCGACGGTGATCCGCCAGGCCAGCCGCAGCCCGCGGCGCAGCCCCTCGGCGAGCACCAGCAGCAGGGCCGGGAACAGGGCGGCCATCAGTCGGCCGGGAGTGTCGAAGATCCGCTCGACGGCGTGCGCGCGGGCGCAGTCGTGCGCCGACACCGCGCAGAAGTCGGCGACCTCCTCGGGGCTGAGGCGGTGCGACAGGTACAGCTCGGAGAAGGTGTTGAACGGCCCGGTGGCGTTGTCGTACAGCGAGGCGATCAGCGGCCCGAAGGCGGCGGCGACCAGGCAGAGCGCGATCAGCACCCGGGTCTCGGAGTGCGAGGAGCGGTGCGTGCGCAGGTGCTGCCGGCCCCGGTTGAGCAGGGCGCCCGCGCCGAGTCCGACGAGCGCGGCGGCGCACCGCTGGACGCTCTGCAGGTGGCCCACGTACAGCGTCATGACCAGCGGGACGAGCAGCACCAGCAGGTGCAGCCGGCGGCGCCAGAGCACGGTGAGCCGGTAGCCGAGCACCGCGGCGAGCGCGAACAGCCCGACGCCGGGGCCGACGGCGGTCTGGTCGGCCACCGAGGCGGTCCACTGCTCACCGGCCCGGGAGCCGACCGCGACCAGCCCGGCGCCCAGCAGGGTGCCCACCAGCTGCCCGGCGACCAGCACCGCGAGCGTCCGGGCCCGGCCGAGCCGGTGCTCGGCCGCCGGGCCGACCAGGAGCAGCAGCAGGCTGGTGAACACGTAGGAGCCGGCGCCGGAGCACCAGAACAGCGAGCTGAACGGGGTCCACCAGTGGCCCTCGGCGAGGGTGGGCAACCCCACCCCGACCCGGGCGAGCAGCCGCTCGGACGGCCCGTGCGCCAGGCTGCCGGTGGCCGCGCCGACCGCCCAGAGCCCGGCCAGCAGGGCCAGGGTCAGCGGTGCCGAGCGCAACCGGCCGCCGAAGGCCGCCGCGGCCCGGCGCAGCCGCTGCGGGCGCGGGTCGGGCGTGCCGGCGACGGGCGCGCGGTCCCGCGGCCACTCGCGCTCCTCGGCCGGCGCCGGGGCCGCCAGGAGCCGCATCACCGGATCAGCCCGGTCTGCTGGGAGAGCCAGGTCAGGTTCTGCTCGAAGGCCTGCCGGAAGACCACCCAGCTGTGCCAGCCGGGGATGGTCTGGTAGGCGACGTCCATGCCGGCGGCCTGGGCGGCCGCGAAGGCCTTCTCCTGCATCGGGCGGAAGTCCGGGTCGTTGGCGCCGACCACGAACCGGCCGGCGGTGTCGGGGAACTTCTTCCGCGCCATCAGGTGCAGCGGGTCGACGGCGTCGAAGGCGGCCTCGTCGCCGCCGAAGGCCTTGTCGACGGTCTCGCCGCGGCTGCCCAGGGTCGGCTCGTCCTGCCCGGAGATGTCCAGGAAGCTGCCGTAGACGTCGGGGGCGTTGACGGCGAGCTGGAGCGAGCAGGTGCCGCCGAGCGAGAGCCCGCCGATGGCGAAGGCGGTGCGGCCGGTGGCGGTCTGCAGGTTCCGGTGGATCCAGTCCGGGACGTCCTCGGCCAGGTAGGTGTGCGCCTTGGCGATCCGGGAGTCCATGCAGAGCGTGTTGGTGATGGGGCTGCCGGTGGGGTCGGCGACCACCACGATCGGGGCGAGGCCCTGGTGCGCGGCGGCGAAGGCGTCCAGGGTGTCCCGGATGGCGCCGGAGTTGACCCAGTCCTCCGGGGCACCGGGCTGGCCGGGCAGCAGCACCACGACGGGCAGCAGCGGGCGGGGGGTGGCCTGGTAGGCGGGCGGCAGGTAGACGTAGCCGCCGCGGGCCTTGAAGCCGGACTTGGCGCCGGGGATGGTCACCCCGGAGAGGGTGCCCTTGGCGGGCAGGCCGGCGGGCGCGTGCCACTGCTCCTCGACGGGCCGGCCTGGCGAGGCGGCGACGGTGCTGGCCGTCCTCCCGGTGGTGAGCGCCTCGATCTCGGGCGCCAGCATGGCCCGGGCGGTGGGGTACTGGTCGAAGCCCCGGTTGACCTGGGAGGCGGCCATCAGCAGGACCAGCACGGCACCGCCGGCCGCCAGCAGCCGCCGGCGGGTGGCGAGCAGCGGGGCGCGGAGCAGGAGCAGGCACACCGCGAACAGCGCGACGGCTATCCAGCGCATCACGAAGTCCGGAGTGCCCTCCGGGAAGGGGTGCCACCAGCCGTCGACGGCGATCTTCACCAGGGCGGTGAGCGCGGCGGCCAGCAGCAGGGCGCCCAGCAGGCGCGGGGCCCGCCAGCGCTCGTGGCGGGAGAACGCGAGCAGGACCAGCGCGCCCCAGCCGGCGGAGAGCACGGCGTACGGGACGGGGCCGTGGGTGAGCGGCCAGTCGATCGGGTTCCAGCGGGTGGCGAGGGTCAGCGTGGTCATGCGGCTTTGCCCGGCCGGGTGGTGTCGGCCAGGAAGCCGTAGGCGACGACGTTGCCCTCGTAGCCGTGCTCCTCGCTGTACGCGCCGCCGCAGGTGATCACCCGCAGCTGTGCGTCGGCGGCCTGGCGGTACACCCGGTCGTCCGGGAAGTCCTTTCGGTCGTGCACTTCGATGGCGTAGAGCTGGTAGACGGCGGTGGCGCCGTCGGCGCGGGCGATCTCGATCCGGTCGCCGCGGTGGAGCGCCCCCAGGTGGTAGAAGACGGCCGGGCCGGCCTTGGTGTCGACGTGCCCGGCCAGGATGGCGGTGCCGCGCTGCCCGGGGCTGGCGCCGCCGCGGTACCAGCCCGCCAGGTTGCGGTCGGCCTCGGACGGGGCTTCGAGGTGCCCGTCGGGGCCGACGCCCAGCGCGGTGACGGGGGCGTCCAGCCGGACGGACGGGATGCGGATCCGGGTCGGGGCGGACGGGCCGAGCGGCGGTACGACGGAGACCGGGGCGAAGCCGGAGAGGGCCTGTCCGACGCCGGGTGCGGGCGGCAGGGCGCCCGGTCCGCCGTCGTGCAGCAGCCAGGCACCGAGCACCAGCGCGGCACCGGCCGCCAGGGTGCCCGGCCACGGGCTCCTGCTCTGCTGGACGCCCACGGGCGCTCCCCTCTGCCGACGGAATCCCGATTCCTGGGAGTTTCCTGGGAACAATTGAAGCGGATCGGACCCTAATGCACGTCCATACGATGGTCGTACCGACACCCGCCGATCGGCAGGGACGGCGGCCCGGCGCCTGCGCCGAGTGGACGCCGGATCACGGAGCGCGACAGCGGCGTCCCGCGCCGGGCACCCCGCCGCTCGCGCGTCAACGCGCCCGGCAAGAGCTTCGACGTGGACGGGACCGGACTGGTTGCGTCAATCGAGCGATCGATTGAGACCGTCCGTGGTGCCTCTCCGACCGATCACGCCCACATGCCATGCTGACCCGGTCACGGGTTGTATCACCCCACTTGTCCGACCGGACTTTCGCGCGCCTGAACGCCCGCCGAACGCCTCATGAACGGAGTGACCATGGAAGCCCTCTCCCGCCGCACCCTGCTGGCCGCCGGTGCGGCCACCGCCGCGGCCCTGGCCGCCGGCTGCGGCAGCAACGGCGCGGGCGGCGGCGAGCGGGCGACGGGACCGGCCGTACCCGCCCCCGGCGAGGCCGTCGAGCAGACCGCCACCCCCGCCCCGGCCCCCAAGCCGCAGGCCGCCCTGATCGGCGACGGATCCACCTCCGACACCGGCGCCCAGCCCCGCCAGCCGGTGCCCGAGCGGCTCCGGGCCGGCGAGCGCCCGCCGCAGTTCGTGGTCTTCTCCTGGGACGGCGCCGGCGAACTCGACAACGGGCTGTTCGCCCGCTTCCGCCGGCTGGCGCAGGAGCACAACGCGTCGATGACCTTCTTCCTCAGCGGCCTCTACCTGCTGCCCGAGTCCAAGAAGGACCTCTACCGCCCGCCGCAGCACAAGGTCGGCGCCTCCGACATCGGCTACCTCAGCGACCAGCACATCCACGACACCCTGGAGAACCTGCACGCGGCCTGGCTGGAGGGCCACGAGATCGGCACCCACTTCAACGGCCACTTCTGCGGCTCCACCGGCGTCGGCAAGTGGTCCCCCGAGGAGTGGGACAGCGAGATCCAGCAGGCGATGGACTTCGTCACCAACTGGCGCACCAACACCGGCTTCACCGACCTCCCGGCGCTGCCCTTCGACTACCGCAAGGAGCTGATCGGCAGCCGCACCCCCTGCCTGGAGGGCCAGCGCAACCTGCTGCCCACCGCCGTCAAGCGCGGCTGGCGCTACGACAGCAGCGGCAACGGCACCCAGGTCTGGCCGCAGCGGATCCAGGGCGGGGCCCTGTGGGACCTCCCGCTGCAGTCCATCCCCTTCCCCGGGCACACCTTCCAGGTGCTCTCGATGGACTACAACATCATGTACAACCAGTGCGGCCCCAACACCAAGGCCGACCCGGCGCTCTACCCGGGCTTCCAGGCCCAGGCCCGCGACGCCTACCTGATGGGCTTCGACCGCACCTACCGCAGCAACCGCGCGCCGTACATCATCGGCAACCACTTCGAGGAGTGGAACGGCGGCATCTACATGAACGCCGTCGAGGACGCCCTCAAGGTCATCGCGGGCAAGCCGGAGGTCCGGCTGGTGTCGTTCCGCCAACTGGTGGACTGGCTGGAGGCCCAGGACCCGGCGGTGCTGCGCAAGCTGCAGGGCCTCGCCCCCGGCCAGTCGCCGACCGGCGGGTGGGAGGCCTTCCTGGGCACCCCGGCGGCGCCGCCGGCGAGCTCCTCGGCGACCGCCACCGACAGCGCCACCGCCACCGCCACCGCCACCGCCGGCTGACCGTCAGGCCCGGCGCACCCGGCCGGAGACCAGCGCACCCAGCAGGGCCACCCCGGCCATGGTCAGGAAGATCACCGTGAAGGCGCCGGCCGAGCCGGTGGACCCGGCCCCCTCGTGGGCGGCGGCCAGCGAGCCGCCGCCCAGGGCCGCGAACAGCACCCCGGCCAGACCCACCAGCAGCACGTTGCCCAGCGCGTCGCTCATCTGCAGCGAGGCCGAGTTGGCCCCCGCGTCCTCCGGCGCGGACAGCTTCATCATCAGCACGCTCACGCTGGCGACCGTCAGGCCCATCCCGATCCCGCCGACGCCCCAGGCGACCGCCGCCACCCAGGCCGGCACCGCCGGGACCAGCACCAGCGCCGCGCCCGCGATCGCCACCGCGGTCAGCACGAACCCGCCCCGGATCATCGCCTCGCGGTAGCGCTCCGCCCCCGGCCGCCCCTGCAGCCACGAGCCCAGCGCCCAGGAGAGCCCGCCGCTGGTCAGCGTGAGCCCGGCCAGCGTCGGGGACAGCCCGCGCTGGGTGACCATCATCAGCGGGATGAACGCCTCGGCCGCGAAGAACGCCCCCGCGGCCACGCCGCGCAGCAGGATCACCGTCGGCAGGCCGCGCCCGGCCCGCAGCGTCCCGGTGGGCAGCAGGCCCAGCACGGCGGGCAGCAGCAGCGCGGCACCGGCCGCCGCCGGGAGCAGCCCGAGCAGGTCGAGCCGCTGGCCGGCGTACTGCAGCAGGCCCGCCCCGACCGCCGCCATCGCGGCCAGTACGGTGCGCCGGCGGTCGAAGTCCGCGCCCTTCGCCACCGGGTGCTCCCGCTCGGAGCGGGCCAGCGCCGGGCCCATCACGGCCAGCGGCAGCAGGATCAGCACGGGCACCGCCAGGAACACCCAGCGCCAGCCCAGGTGCTGGGTGACCGCCCCGGAGACCACCGGGCCGACGATCGAGGGCAGCACCCAGGCCGAGGAGAAGGCCGCGAACACGGACGGCCGCAGCCGCTCCGGGTAGGCCCGGCCGACCACCACGTACAGGGCGACGATCACCAGGCCGCCGCCCAGCCCCTGGACCGCCCGCCCGGCCACGAACAGCCACATCCCCGGCGCCGCGCCGGCCACCACCAGGCCGGCGCCGAACACCGCGATGCCGGTGAACAGCGGCTGCAGCGGGCCGCGCCGGTCGCACCACTGGCCCGAGACGACCAGGGCGAACAGCGTGGTGGTGAAGTAGCCGGAGAAGGCGAAGGCGTAGAGCCCGAGGCCGTCGAGCTGGCGGGCCGCCACCGGCATCGCGGTGTTGACGGCCGTCGCCTCGAAGGCGAGCAGCAGGACCACCGAGACGATCCCCAGCGTCAGCGCCCGGTAGCGGCCGCTGAGGACCCCGCCGCCGGGGTCGTCGTCGAGGGGTACGGGCGCGGGGTCGACCGAGGTGGGGGAGGCAGTGGTCATACGTAACATCGTAAGGGCCGTCCGCCTGGGTGACCCCTGACTCCGGTCGCTGACCGGATCCGCCGCAGGACCTAGGACCCGCCGCCCGGCACGGCCCGGGACCACCGCGTCAGTGCAGCGCCTTGAGGCCCACCACGCCGGAGACGATCAGCAGCAGGCAGCCGATCCGGGCCGCGGTCACCGCGTCCCCCAGGACGGCCATGCCGTAAAGCGCGGTGCCGACCGCGCCGATGCCGACCCACACCGCGTACCCGGTGCCGATCGGGATGGTGCGCATCGCGTACGCCAGCCCGCCCATGCTCAGCAGCAGGGCGACGCCGAAGACGAGGCTGGGGACGAGCCGGGAGAAGCCCTTGGACGATTCCAGGGCGACCGCCCACACGGTCTCCAGGACACCCGAGACGATCAGAACGAGCCAAGCCATGACGGCCGTACCTCCGCAGTCCACAGCGGCCGGATTGCCGCTGAACTGCGCCGTCTTGTCGTCACCGGGTACGACGCGCTCGTCCGGGGTGGCCGGAGCCCGACCACCTGTCTCCGACCGTAGCACGGGCCGCCGCCGGAGTTGCCATGCAGAATTTACATTCGGCCGTTGACGGTCCGTCGCGGAATCCGCCACCATGAATTCACTGGCCGTGTGCCCGAGTGGCTTAGGGAACCGTCTGCAAAGCGGTACACGCGGGTTCGATTCCCGCCATGGCCTCGAAAAGGAATTGCCGGTCGGCTTTCGCGCCGACCGGCAATTCCCGTTTCCGGGAATTCCCGGTCAGCCCGCGATCGCGTCCTCGGGGCGGATCGGCAGCCGGCCGACCGGCAGGCCGGTGGCGGCGCGGACGGCCGCCGCGACGGCCGCCGGGGCCACCACCGCGGGCACCGCGCTGACCGCCTTCGCGCCGAAGGTCGCCACCACGTCCCGCTCCTCCAGCAGGGCGGCGATCCGCACCTCCGGGGTGTCCAGGGCGGTGGGCAGCCGGTAGCCGGTGAGCGAGGGGTTCTGCAGCACCCCGCCCTCGGTGCGCAGGTCCTCCAGCAGCGCCAGGCCGACGCCCTGTGCCACCCCGGCCTCGATCCGGTCCTCGATCTGCCGCGGGTTCAGCGCCCGGCCGACGTCCTGCGCGACCGTCATCTCGACCACCCGGACGGCGCCCAGCTCGATGTCCACGTCCACCACCGCGCGCATCGCGCAGAAGGCGATGGAGACGAAGGCGTCGCCCTGCCCGTTCTCGTCCAGCGGCTCGGTCGGGTGCGGGCGGCACTGCGCGGTGGCCCACAGCTCCTTGCCCTCCAGCGCCTCGGCGACCGGCATGCCGAGCACCCCGTCGTACGAGGTGATCTTGCCGTCGGCGATCTGCAGCAGCTCCGCGGACATCCCGAAGTTGGCGGCGATCGGCTGCAGCAGCTGGTGGCGGACCATCAGCGCGGCGCGCTCCACCGCGCCGCCGGAGACCCAGGTGTGCCGGCCCCGGGCGGACGGCCCGGCGATCGACTGGTCGCTGTCGGCCGGCGCGATGTAGACCTCGCTGACGCCCAGCACGCTCTGCACGATCTGCCGCGCCAGGGTGGCGAAGCCCTGCCCGGAGTCGACGGCCGCGCAGATCACCGTGGCGTGGTCACCGCTGACCCGCACCGTGGCGGTGGAGACCTCGTCCTCGCCCTCGGCCCCGAGCATGTGCACCATGCCGACCGCGTAGCCGATCCCGCGCCGCACCGCGGCCGGGTCGCCGGCGCCGCCGGGCCCGCCCGGCAGCAGCCACTCGGCGTCCGGGTCGTCCACCGGCAGGGCCGGCAGCGGCTCGGCCGCGACGGCCTCCAGCAGCGCGCCCACCGGCGCGGGGCAGGTGACGGCCTGCCCGGTGGGCATCGGGTCCCCGGTGGACATCGCGTTGCGGCGGCGGATCTCCACCGGGTCCACGCCGATCCGGGCGGCCAGCTGGTCCAGCTGCGACTCGTGGGCGAAGCAGGCCTGCAGCGCGCCCTCGCCGCGCATCCGCCCGGCCGGCGGGTTGTTGGTGCGCACCGCCCAGGCGTCCACGAAGACGTTCGGGCAGACGTACGGGCCGACCGAGAAGGCCGTGGCGGCCGCCAGCGCCTCGGCGGAGACGTCCGCGTACGCGCCGCCGTCCAGCAGGATCTGCGCCTCGACCTTGACCAGCCGGCCCTCGGCGTCGGCGTGGTGGCGGTAGCGCAGCAGCGCGGGGTGGCGCGAGGTGTGGGTGTGGAAGGACTCCTCGCGGGTGAGGGTCATCTTCACCGGGCGGCCGGTGCGCAGCGCCAGCAGCGCCAGGGTGACCTGGAACGAGAGGTCCTCGCGGTCGGTGGTGGCGCCGGGCACCCCGGTGACCACCAGCCGGACCCGGTCGGGCTCCAGGCCCAGGCAGGCCGCGGTGCGGTCGCGGTCGCCGTGCGGGTCGGTGGAGGACAGGTGCAGCTCGACGCCGCCGTCCGGGCGCGGCACGGCGAGCCCGGCCTCGGCGCCGAGCGGCGCCGGGTCCTGCCGGCCGACCTGGTAGAGGCCCTCGACGATGACCTCGCCGGCCGCCTCCGGGTCCCCGGTGCGCAGCGGCAGGTGGCGGAACAGGTTGCCGTCCGGGTGCAGCGGCGGGGCGGTGAAGGCCTGCTCGGGGTCGGTGACGGCCTCCAGCGGCTCGTAGTCGACCGTGATCAGACCGACCGCGAGCCGGGCGGTGTCCGGGTGGTCGGCCGCCACCGCGGCGATCGGCTCGCCGTGGTGGCGCACCACGCCCGCGGCCAGCACCGGCCGGTCGGCGAGGATCGGGCCGGCCGGGGCGCCGTCCGGGGTGCCGTCCGGGCCGGGCGGCAGGTCGGCGGCGGTGACCACGGCGTGCACGCCGGGCAGCGCCAGCGCGGCCGAGGTGTCGATGCCGCGGATCCTGGCGTGCGGGTGCGGCGAGCGCAGCACGGCGCCCCAGAGCAGCCCCTCGGCCCAGAGGTCGGCCGCGTACGGGAAGATGCCGAGCGCCTTGGGCAGCGCGTCGCTGCGCAGCGGTGAGCTGCCCAGGCCGAACGGCTCCGGTGCGCCGCCCTCGCCGCCGTCCTGCTGGAGTGCTGCGCCGATGTCGGTAGGCGACGTCATGATGCGTGGTCGTCCTCGGGGAGCCGGATGCCGTGGGCGGGGGTGGCGCCGTACGGGACGCCGGCCTGGGCGCCGTCGTCGGCCGGGGCGCCGTGCGGGGGCGCGGGGACGTACGGGGTGCCGTGCGGCGGCGTGCCGTCGAAGGCGGCGCCGGGCAGCGGCGTGCCGTGCGCGGGGGTGGGCTGGTAGACCGGGGCGTCGTACCCGGTGTCGTAGCCGTTCTGCTGCGGGTAGCCGTCCGCGGGGTAGCCGCCGTCCGGGTAGACGCCGTGGACGGGCGTCCCGTGCGCGGGGGTGGGCTGGTACGGCTGCTCGGGGTAGCCCTGCTGCGGGTAGTACACCTGGTCGTCGGCGGCCTGGGCGGGGATGCCCTGGACCGGCGTCAGGACGGCGGTGTCGTACACGCCGGTGTCGTAGCCGCCCTGGCCGTCGCCGTACGGCCCGCCCCCGGCCGGGGCCTCCTCGACGGGCGGCTGCGGGACGTGCTCGATCCACGCGTCGGCGTCGGTGTAGACCGGCGGGTCGGCGACCGGCTCGGGTTCGGCGGCCGGCACCGGGGCGGCCGTCCCGTCGGCGGGCTGGTCGGCGAGCGCCGCCTCCTCCGCCTCCTCGGCCTCCAGGGCGCGCGCGTCGGCGATGCTCTGGACGGCGGCCAGCACGCCCCGGTAGCCGGTGCAGCGGCAGAGGTTGCCGCAGAGCGCCTGCCGGGCCTCGACCTCGGTGGGCCGGTGGTTGCGCTGGAGCAGGTCGTGGACCGCCATCGCCATGCCCGGGGTGCAGTAGCCGCACTGCACCGCGCCGGACTCGGCCAGCGCCTGCTGGACGTCGCTGGCGCCGCCGGCGGCCGACAGGCCCTCGACGGTGTTGATCTCGCTGTCCGCGGCCAGTGCGGCGGGCACCAGGCAGCCGGCGACCAGCTGGCCGTCCACCTGCACCGAGCAGGCCCCGCACTCACCCTGTTCGCAGCCGTCCTTGGCGCCGGCCAGGCCGAGCCGCTCGCGCAGCACGTAGAGCAGGCTCTCACCGATCCAGGCGTCGGTGACGGGCCGTTCGAAACCGTTGACCCGCAACGTGTAGGAGGCGCACGGGCGCAGCTCGCGGCTGACCTGCGGGGTGAGGCCGAGCGGGTCGGCGTCGAGGGTCTCGATGGGGTCTGTGCTCACTTCAGCGCCCTTCCCAGTGCCCGTCGGGCCAGCACCGATACGGTACGCCGTAGCCGAACGGCGGCCGCGCTCGGCCCCTCGGTCACGGCCTCCCAGGCGCCCTCGGCGCCGTAGGTGTCGGGGACGCAGGCGGCGGCCACGTACTCGCCGAAGGCGGCGGTGGCGGCCGGGTCGATCTCCCGGCTGCCGTCCCAGTCGATGCAGCCTGCGACCCAGGCCTCGGCCTCCAGCGGGCGCAGCGGCACCGGGGCGACGGCGCCGACCGCGCAGCGCACGGCGCGCCGGGCCGGGTCGAGGACGAGGGCGACGGAGGCGGTGGCGCGGGCCGGGCCGCTGCGGCCGGTGGCCTTGAGGAAGACCTGCGGCGCGTGCAGCAGCGGGACCCGCACCCAGGTGAGCAGTTCGCCGGGGCGCACCGGGTCGAGCCCGGTGAGCAGGTGGCTGACCGGCACCTCGCGGCTGCCGCCGGCCCGGGCCAGGGTGACGCTGGCCTCCAGGGCGGCGAGCACCGGGAGGGTGTCGCCGGCCGGGGCGGCGGTGACGATGTTGCCGCCGAGGGTGCCGACGTTGCGGACCTGCGGCGGGCCGGCGGTGCGGGCGGCGTCGGCGAGCGCGGGGATGAGCGCGGCGAAGTCGGGGCGGTCCATCCGGGCGTGGGTGAGTCCGGCGCCGAGGACCGCGGTGCCGCCGTCCTCGTAGCGCCAGCCGCGCAGTTCGGTGATCCGGCCGAGCCCGACCAGGGCGGCGGGGCGCAGCCGTCCGGCGTTGACGGCCTCCATCAGGTCGGTGGCTCCGGCCACCGGTACCGCGGCCGGGGCGGCGGCCAGCGCGTCGACGGCCTCGTCGAGGGAGGCCGGCAGCATGATCGTCCGGTTCACCTGGGTCCCACCGTGCTCCACTTGCTCATCGATCGCCTGCCGCCCGCGGCCTTCGGCCGTGGTGTCCGCGTCAGCAGCCCGGCCTGGCCCGTAGGGTACGGGCGATCGGGCCGGGTTGGGCAACTCTGGCACACAATGCTCGATGATCATTTCGGGACGGGTGAACGGGACTGCCCGATTGGGACGGATACCGGGCGGTATCTGCCCCGGCCCGGATCGAGCCAGGGCAGATGTTCATCTTTTCTTGACGTCAGACGACCACTCAGAAGTTCCCGAAGCGGCACCGCGGGATCCCCGGACCCCGACGTCGGCGGGGATCACCGCACCGGCGGCGGGCCCTCGATCGGGCGGCCGGCCACCCCGGGCCGGCGCTGCCAGGGGTGCGGGCCCTCGACCGGGCGGTACTCCACGCCGAGCGCGTCCAGCACCCGCAGGTGCCCCCGCAGGCGACGCTCGAAGCCCGCGTAGTCGCGCTCCGCGGGCACCGCCGGCAGGTCCGACCAGGCGACCTCGGCGAAGGCCACCAGCCGGGGGAAGGCCCGGTAGTCGACGTCCCGGGCACTGTCCGCGAACTCGCTCCACAGGTTGGCCTGGGTGCCGATCACCCGCCGGGCGGCGGTCTCGTCCAGCTGCTCCGGCACCGGCTCGAAGCGGTAGACGTCCTCCAGCGTCCGCACGAAGCCCACCGGGATCGGCTCGTCCGGCCCGTCCGCCTGCCGGTGGTCGAGGTAGACGTGCTGCTCGGGGCACATCACCACGTCGTGCCCGGCCCGCGCGGCGGCGATCCCCCCGCCGAAGCCGCGCCAGGAGGAGACGGCGGCGCCCGGCGCCAGACCGCCCTCCAGGATCTCGTCCCAGCCGATCAGCCGGCGCCCGCGCTCCGCCAGCCAGCGGTCGAAGTGCCGGATCACGTGGCTCTGCAGCTCGTCCTCGTTGGCCAGGCCGAGCTCGCGGATCCGGGCCTGGGCGGCGGCGCTGTCCTTCCACTGCTCCTTGGGGCACTCGTCGCCGCCGAGGTGGACGAACTCGGACGGGAAGAGCTCCAGGACCTCCTCCAGCACCCCCTCGAAGAAGCGCAGGGTCGCCTCGGAGGCGTTGAGCACGTTGTGGCTGACGCCCCAGTCCGTCCAGACGCCGAGCGCGGCGGTGTCCACCACGTCGGTGTTGCCCAGCTCGGGGTAGGCGGCGACGGCGGCCTGGGTGTGGCCGGGCAGGTCGATCTCCGGGACGACGGTGACCCCGCGCGCGGCCGCGTAGGCGACGATCTCGCGCAGGTCGTCCTGGGTGTAGTAGCCGCCGTGCGGGCGGTCGTCGCGCCGACCGGCGGAGCGGTAGCCGACCATCGAGCGCTCCCGCCAGGCTCCGCGCGCGGTCAGCGCCGGGTAGCGCTTGATCTCGACCCGCCAGCCCTGGTCGTCGGTCAGGTGCAGGTGCAGCACGTTGAGCTTGTGCGCGGCCAGCAGGTCGACGAAGCGCAGCACGTCCGCCTTGGGGAGGAAGTGCCGGGCGACGTCGAGCAGCGCGCCGCGCCAGCCGAACCGCGGGGCGTCCGCGATGTCCGCGCCGGGCAGCACCCAGCCGCTGCGGCGCAGCGGGGAGCGGCGGTACGCGTCCGGGCCGAGCAGCTGGCGCAGCGTCTGCGCGCCCCACAGCGCGCCGGCCGGCCCGCCCGCGGCGACCAGGGCGTGGCCGGGGCGCACCGCGATCCGGTACGCCTCCGGGCCCAGCGCGTCGTCCTGGACCAGCTCGATCCCCGCACCCGGACGGCCGGGGCCGAGCGGCAGCCCGGTGGCGGCGCCCAGCGCGCCGCGCAGCCAGCGCTCGGCGTCGGCCAGGACGGGCGGCGCGGTCAGCGTGGTGGCGTCGTCGAGGGGGAAGTCCCCGTCCGGGCGGCGGACGGCACTCGAGGGTGCGGGGATGAGGTCCATCCCGACATCCTGCCCCCGCCCCGGACGACTGGCATAGACCAATCCGGAAACGCGGCACCATGCAAAACGGCACCGTGCAGAACGACGCCGTGCGGAACGGCCGCGCACGACGGCGCGGACCGGGTACCGCGCGCGGCACCCCCGCGGACGGTCCGCACGCCGCGGCGTCACCCGGGGCGACGCCGCGCGGACCGGCCGGTCCTACTTGTCGTCGTCGCCGCCCTGCGGCTTGCCGATGCCGTCGTAGATCTCCTTGCACATCGGGCAGACCGGGTACTTCTTCGGGTCGCGCCCGGGCACCCACACCTTGCCGCACAGCGCCACCACGGGCGACCCGGAGAGCGCGCTCTCCATGATCTTGTCCTTCTGGACGTAGTGGGCGAAGCGCTCGTGGTCGCCGTCCCCGTTGGACACCTGCGGGACGGGCTCGACCAGGGTTCCGGTGCCGAGGCCGCGCTCGGGCTCAAGAGTGCTCATAGGTGCCAAGTCTATGGGCGGCCCGGGAAACCGGGCCAGTGTCGTGCCGCCGGGGCCCCCGGTTCAGTTCAGCGTCGGGTCGTCCGGGTACGTCGCGAGCAGTGCGAGCGGCCCGCGCTGGCGGCGCAGCACCGAGCGCCAGAGCCGCTCCGGCTCGGGGCTGGAGACGTCCCCCGGCTCGCAGTCCACCAGGTACCAGGCGCCGCTCTCCAGCTCCGCCTCCAGCTGGCCGGGCGACCAGCCGGCGTACCCGGCGAAGATCCGCAGGCTACCCAGCTCCCCGGCCAGCACCTCGGGCGGCGCCTCCAGGTCCACCAGGCCGATCGCCCCGTGCACCCGCCGCCAGCCGAGCGGCTCGCCGGTGCCCGGGTCCCCCGGCGCCACCGCGAGGCCGAGCGCCGAGTCCAGCGCCACCGGGCCGCCCTGGAAGACCACGGCGGGCCGGCCGACCAGCCGCCCCCAGCCGTCCAGCACGCTGCCGACCTCGACCGGCGTCGGCCGGTTGAGGACCACGCCGAGCGCCCCCTCGGCGTCGTGGTCGAGGAGCAGCACCACCGCCCGGGCGAAGTTCGGGTCGGTGAGCACGGGCGTCGCGACGAGCAGACGGCCGGTGTGGGACCGGCCTGCGTGCGAATGGGCCGCCGTCATGCCACACATGATCCCGCAGAACGGCGCCGTCGGGGCACCGCAACGCTCGAAACCCCGACACGCCGGACGAACACCCGTACGGACGCACCGGCGGGCGGCCCGGCACCCGGAGAGAGCACCATCACGGGAGAGGCTCACGGGAACCATCGGGACGCCCACTACCATCTACGGATGGTGGACGCCCTTACACGGTGCCGACTCGGTTTCGCCGGGGGCCCGAGCGCGCCCGTACCATCCGGTCCACCGACGGCTCCCACCGGAGCCTTCCCCACTCCTCTGGCACCCCGGATTGCGAGAACGATGACCGACGACGTCCTGCTGGTCCACGGCGGAAACCCGCTCGAAGGCGAGATCCGCGTCCGCGGCGCGAAGAACCTGGTCCCCAAGGCCATGGTCGCCGCCCTGCTCGGCCAGGGCCCCAGCAGACTGCGGAACGTCCCGGACATCCGCGACGTCAAGGTGGTCCGCGGCCTGCTCCAGCTGCACGGGGTCACCGTGCGGACCGGCGACGAGGACGGCGAGCTGATCCTCGACCCCTCCCACGTCGAGAGTGCGAACGTCGCCGACATCGACGCGCACGCCGGCTCCTCGCGGATCCCGATCCTGTTCTGCGGCCCGCTCCTGCACCGCCTGGGCCACGCCTTCATCCCGGGCCTCGGCGGCTGCGACATCGGCGGCCGCCCGGTCGACTTCCACTTCGAGGTGCTGCGCCAGTTCGGCGCCACCATCGAGAAGCACCCGCAGGGCACCTACCTGGTCGCCCCGCAGCGGCTGCGCGGCACCAAGATCGAGCTGCCCTACCCCTCGGTCGGCGCGACCGAGCAGGTGCTGCTCACCGCCGTCCTCGCCGAGGGCGTCACCGAGCTGCGCAACGCGGCCATCGAGCCGGAGATCGTCGACCTGATCTGCGTCCTGCAGAAGATGGGCTCGATCATCACGCTGGGCACCGACCGGACGATCCTGATCACCGGTGTGGACGAGCTGAACGGCTACAACCACCGCGCGCTGCCGGACCGCCTGGAGGCCGCCTCCTGGGCCTGCGCGGCGCTCGCCACCAAGGGCGACATCTACGTCCGCGGCGCCCGCCAGCTGGAGATGATGACCTTCCTCAACACCTTCCGGAAGGTCGGCGGCGCCTTCGAGGTGGACGACGAGGGCATCCGCTTCTGGCACCCGGGCGGCGAACTCAAGGCGATCGCCCTGGAGACCGACGTGCACCCGGGCTTCCAGACCGACTGGCAGCAGCCGCTGGTGGTCGCGCTGACCCAGGCCACCGGCCTGTCCATCGTCCACGAGACGGTCTACGAGTCCCGGCTGGGCTTCACCGGCGCGCTGAACCAGATGGGCGCGCACATCCAGCTGTACCGCGAGTGCCTGGGCGGCACCCCGTGCCGCTTCGGCGCGCGCAACTTCCTGCACTCGGCGGTCGTCTCCGGCCCGTCCAAGCTGATGGGCTCCGAGCTGGTCATCCCCGACCTGCGCGGCGGCTTCTCGTACCTGATCGCGGCGCTGGCGGCCGAGGGCACCTCGACCGTGCACGGCATCGACCTGATCAACCGCGGCTACGAGAACTTCATGGACAAGCTGCGGGACCTGGGCGCCCACGTCGAGCTGCCGGCCGAGCAGCTGGTCGACGCCTGACCGGTCCGGTGGAACGGCGAGAGGCCGGGCTCCCCGCGGGGAGCCCGGCCTCTCGGGCGTTCAAGGGGTGGTTCAGGCGCCCTTGGCGGCTTCCTTCAGCTTGGAGCCGGCGCTCACCTTGGCGCTGTAGCCGGCCGCGATCTGGATCGGCTCGCCGGTCTGCGGGTTGCGGGCGGTGCGGGCAGCGCGGTGGGTGCGCTCGAAGGTCAGGAAACCGGGAATGGTGACCTTCTCGTCGCCCTTGGCGACGACCTCGCCGACGATCTCGGCGAAGGCGGCCAGAACGGCGTCGGCGTCCTTGCGGGTCACCTCGGCGCGCTCGGACAGCGCGGCCACCAGCTCACTGCGGTTCATGTGTACTCCTGTGGTCTGTTCGCTTGCGGTGTGCGGGGGCCCATCGGTGCTCCCACCGGGGGGCACCCGGATGGGCCGCAGGTCCGCACACTGTGCTCATGCAGGCAATGCGTGGTCGCAGGCCGGGTCCGTACCCGATGCCGCGCGTCGGTGCCGTAGAAGGCCCGTCCGCCTGCCTGGATACGAATCCTGCCCCGACCGGCCCCGAGAAAGCCAATCGGGCCCCGGCCGAGCCACCCGAACAACGCCCGCCCGTTGGAGGTGTGACGCTCCGTCGGCTCCGGCGGACCGGGCGCGGGCGGCGGTCGGGACGACACGCCGGAAGACCAGGGGGACGTTCCGTACTTGTCGGACACGCCTGCCCCGTGCAGGGCTACCGTACGCCCTGGGACTGACAAGCCCAAACACGCCCCTCGCCCTTGTGTCGCAAGGGTTCGGGGCGGGCTTGGGCGGGTATGGCCGCGATTCGGACATTTGACCGATCCGCGACACGTCGGCGGACTCGCCGGTCAGAGCTTGACGGTGGGGAAGGAGGAGGTGTCGAGGGTGCCGACGATGCCGGGGGTCGGACGGGACTCCTCCGGGCGCTCCTGGGCGCCCGCCAGCGCCGCCTCGCGCACCGCCGAGGCCACCGTCTTGGCGACGTCCTTGTGGAACACGCTGGGGATGATGTAGTTGGCGTTCAGCTCGTCGTCGGCCACGGTGGTGGCCAGCGCCCGGGCGGCGGCGATCATCATCTCGGTGTTGACGGTGCGGCTCTGGGCGTCCAGCAGGCCGCGGAAGACACCCGGGAAGACCAGCACGTTGTTGATCTGGTTCGGGAAGTCGCTGCGGCCGGTGGCGACCACGGCGGCGGTCTGCCGGGCGATCGCCGGGTCGACCTCCGGGTCGGGGTTGGCCAGCGCGAAGACGATCGCGTCCTCGGCCATGGTGGCCAGGTCGTCGCCGTCCAGGACGTTCGGGGCCGAGACGCCGATGAAGACGTCCGCGCCCGCCACGGCCTCCTTGAGGCTGCCGGTGCGGCCCGAGCGGTTGGTGTGCTCGGCGATCCAGCGCAGGCTCTCGTTGAGGTCCTCCCGGCCCTGGTGGACCACGCCGCGGACGTCCGCCACGGTGGCGTGCTCGACGCCGGCGGCCAGCAGCAGCTTGAGGATCGCCGTCCCGGCGGCGCCGGCGCCCGACATCACCACCCGGATGTCGGCGATGTCCTTGCCGACCACCTTCAGGGCGTTGGTGAGGGCCGCGAGCACCACGATCGCGGTGCCGTGCTGGTCGTCGTGGAAGACCGGGATGTCGAGGGCCTCGCGCAGCCGGGCCTCGATCTCGAAGCAGCGCGGCGCGGAGATGTCCTCCAGGTTGATGCCCGCGAAGCCCGGGGCGATCGCCTTGACGATGGCGACGATCTCGTCGGTGTCCTGGGTGTCCAGGCAGATCGGCCAGGCGTCGATGCCGGCGAAGCGCTTGAACAGGGCCGCCTTGCCCTCCATGACCGGCAGCGCGGCGGCCGGGCCGATGTTGCCCAGGCCCAGCACCGCGGAGCCGTCGGTGACCACGGCGACGCTGTTGCGCTTGATGGTGAGGCGGCGGGCGTCCTCGGGGTTCTCGGCGATCGCCATGCAGACCCGGGCCACGCCCGGGGTGTAGATCATGCTGAGGTCGTCACGGTTGCGGATGGGCAGCTTGGACGACATCTCGATCTTGCCGCCGAGGTGCATCAGGAAGGTCCGGTCCGAGACCTTGCCGATCGACACGCCGTCGATGGCCCGGAGCTTCTCGACGATCTCCTCGCCGTGCGCGACGGACGAGGCCGCCACGGTGACGTCGATCCGCAGCGCCTCCAGGCCGGAGGCCGTCACGTCGAGGCCGGTCACCGAACCGCCGGAGGACTCCACGGCGGTGGTGATCGCGCTCACGGCGTTGCCCCGCGCCGGGACCTCCAGCCGCACCGTGATCGAGTTCGAGACACTGGGCACCGTCGCCATCGACGCTTCCTTCTTCCGTCCGTCGGCAGGTTCAACATTTTGTTGAAGGCATCGCCTGCCGCATGCTAGACCTCGATCGTCGCACCTTCCAAGGGGTAGCCAGAAATAACGTTCATTGAGTGTGCGGATCCGACAAGGGGGCGACGACTCCTTGCCTCTCCGGGCCGATGCGTTACATTGGACGGGACACCGGCTCGATCCAAGCCCCCGGGCCCAACCTTCGTCCCTTCGAGGGACCACTTGCCGCGAGGCGAGCATGGCGGGTCGGTGTCACTAGCGTCTGAAGGCCCCTCACCCGCGGGTGAGGGGCCTTCTGCGTGCCCGGACGCGCCCGGACCTGTCCGGCCGTCAGTCGTGCAGCAGCGCCGGCACGCCGGCCGCGTCCGGCAGGTCGTCCGGGCCGGACAGCACGGTCAGCCGCTGGGTCGCCCTGGTCAGCGCGACGTACAGCACCCGCAGGCCGGCCTCCGACTCGCCGGCGATGCCGGTCGGGTCGGCCACCACCGTGGCGTCGTACTCCAGGCCCTTCGCCTCCAGGCTGCCCAGCGCCACCACCCGCTCGCCCAGGCCCTCGGCCCAGCCGGCCGCCTCGGCCCGCCGGTCCATCGGCACCACGATCGCCACGGTGCCGTCCACCTCGGTCAGCAGCCGTTCCAGCTCGGCCCGGGCCCCCGCCCCGAAGGCCTCCGCCCCGGGGGCGGTGACGGCCGCGAAGCGCGGCTCCACGCCGACCCGGCGCACCGCGCTCGGCGACGGGGTGCCCGGCGCGGCCAGCGCCAGCACCTTGGCCGCGACCTCGGCGATCTCGGCCGGGTTGCGGTAGTTGACGGTCAGCGTGAAGCGCCGGCGCGGCTTCCCGGACAGCACCTCGTCCATCGCGGCCTGGGCCTCCTGCGGGAACGGCCAGGAGGACTGCGCCGGGTCCCCGACGATCGTCCAGGTCGCCATCCGGGACCGGCGGCCGATCATCCGCCATTGCATCGGGGTGAGGTCCTGCGCCTCGTCCACGATCACGTGCGCGTACTCGGTCCGCTCCACCGGCCCCTTCGCCCGCTGGCGGGAGCTGCGGTCCGCGAAGGTGGTGACCTCGTCCAGACCGCTCAGCAGGTCGACCGCGTCCACCTCGCGCACCTTCGGCCGGGCCGGCTCGCCGAGCAGCACCTGCAGCTCGTCGACCAGCGCGACGTCGTGGGCGGACAGCGCGCCCTCGCCCTTCGGCGACAGGTGGCGCCAGGAACCGGCCAGCAGCCGCGCCTCGTCCGGCGTGACGGCCCGACGGGCGATCCGATTGGTGTGCCGGTGGTGCTTGAGCGTGCCGAGCACCCGGCGCGGGCTCAGGGCCGGCCACCAGGCGTCCAGGAAGTCCAGGAAGGACGCCTCGTCCGAGACGTACTCGTCGAAGGACTCCTTCTCCTCCTGGCGCTGCTCGCGGGCGTAGTGGTCGGCGGGCCTGGGCAGGTGCCGGGTGGCCTCCTGCCACAGGGCGTCCAGCAGCAGCCGGCGGGCGCGCGGGCGCAGCAGGTTCAGCGGGGTGCCGCCGGAGCCGATCACGTTGCCCCGCACGGCCTTGAGGCGGCCCGCGTCCAGCCTGAGCACCTCGCCCCGGGCGACCACCTTCAGCTCCTGCGGCGCGCCCAGCTCCAGCGCCGCCCTGGCGGCCCGGCGCAGCAGCTGCACCATCCGGGCCGAGCCCTTGACCCGGGCCGCCTCGGGGCTGTCGTAGGTGCCCGCCTCGATGCCGTCCACCAGCGAGCCGACCGCCCGGATGGCGACCTGGCCCTCCTCGCCGAGCGAGGGCAGCACGCCCTCGGTGTAGGAGACCAGCAGCGGGGTCGGCGAGACCACCAGGATGCCCCCGGCGTAGCGGCGGCGGTCCTGGTACAGCAGGTAGGCGGCCCGGTGCAGGGCCACCGCGGTCTTGCCGGTGCCGGGGCCGCCGGTGACGAGGGTGGCGCCGGCCGCGGCGGCGCGGATCACCTCGTCCTGCTCCTTCTGGATGGAGGAGACGATGTCGCGCATCGAGTGGCTGCGGGCGCGGCCGAGCGAGGCCATCAGGGCGCCGTCGCCGACCACGGCCAGCTCCTCGCCGTCCAGGGTGGGCGTGAGGTCGGGGCGCAGCAGGTCGTCCTCGACGCCGATCACCCGGCGGCCCTTGGAGCGGATCACCCGGCGGCGGATCACCCGGCCGGGCTCGACCGGGGTGGCCCGGTAGAAGGGCGCGGCGGCGGGCGCCCGCCAGTCGATCACCAGCGGGCCGTACTCGGCGTCGAGGACGCCGAGGCGGCCGATGTGGAGGGTCTCGGCGACGGCCGGATCGGCCGGGTCGAGCGGGGTGTTCGACGGGATGCCGTGCTCCTCCGGGGCGTCCGCCCGCTGGAGGTCGATCCGGCCGAACAGGAAGTCCTCGAACTCGTTGTTGAGCCGTTGGAGGTGGGCACCGGCCCGGTAGACCTGGGCGTCGCGCTCGGCCAGCGCACCGGGGGTGCCGACCTGCACCCGCTTGGCGGCGTCCTCCAGGATGTACTCGGCCTCGGCGAGCTTCTCCTCCAGCCGGTGGTAGACGGTGTCCAGGTGCTGCTGCTCGCCGGCGATCTCGCGTTCGCGCACGGTCTCGTGGTCGGCGGCGGGGGTGGTGTCCGTGTTGCTCTGCATGGCCTCGGTGGTTGCGGCGGATATCCGGCTCCGGAAAACGAGCGGACGGATGATCCTACGCCCCGGCCGGTGCGGCGCGCCGCACCGGGACGGCGTCGGAGGCGCATCGGTTCGGACACGGCGGCCGGTGCGCGGACAGCGCGAAGGCCGCCCCCCGCTGAGCGGTGGACGGCCTTCACTGTGAACATGGGGTGGTGGAGATGCCGGGAATCGAACCCGGGTCCAGTGGAGTTAATTCAGGGCTTCTCCGAGCGCAGTCCGCTGTGCTTTTCTCGGCCCTGGCGGTCACACGGACGAGCCGCCAACAGGCCCAGCTGCTGTTTGATTTCCCATCCACCCTCGCAGCCCGGGCGGACGGTTGAGTTCCCTAGATTATGCCAGGGTCCGGGTCGGGAACCCCCCGGTCTGACACCCAAGCGCTATCGTTGCTTAATTAGGCAGCGAGAGCGAACTGCTGGGAATCGCGCTTAGAGTTGGCGATTATTTTTTTGCGACACGTGGTTAACGAGATCATTGCCGCGTTCCTCGGCTCGCTTCCCCTGTTTCAACATCCCCTGTCGAAACCGATCATCCCCATGTTTTGTTGAGAAACAGCCGGACGGTGACCGTCCGTGTTGCTGGCGCCATAGTACGCGAGGCGACGGGCGAGGGTCCAGCGGATTAACCCTGGCGGCGCCGGGCGGCCGCCACGGCACGCGCCGTCTCGCGGGTGTCCTGCTTCTCGCGCAGCGTCTGCCGCTTGTCGTACAGCTTCTTGCCGACCGCGAGCGCGAGTTCGAGCTTCACTCGGCCGTCCTTGAAGTACAGCGAGAGCGGGACCAGCGTGTGGCCCGCGTCGCGGACCTTGGTCTCGATCTTGCGGATCTCCAGCTTGTGCAGCAGCAGCTTGCGCTTGCGCCGGGCCGCGTGGTTGGTCCACGTCCCCTGGGTGTACTCGGGGATGAAGACGTTGTCGATCCAGGCCTCGTGGTTCTGGATGTACGCGTAGCCGTCGACCAGGTTGGCCCTCCCCTCGCGCAGTGACTTCACCTCGGTGCCGGTGAGCACGAGGCCGCACTCGTAGGTGTCGAGGATCGTGTACTCGTGTCGCGCCTTCTTGTTCTGCGCGATCAGCTTCTGTCCGGTTTCCTTTGCCATAGCGCGGCCATTCTCGCACTTCGGGCCGGGCGGGGCAGCCCCTTTAGCCGCGGGTCCCGGCCCTCAGGCGCGGGTTCCGAGCCCGGCCAGCACCCGCAGGGCGAGCGCGTCGGCGTCCTCGCCGGCGGTCGCCGGGACGTCCGGGGCGAGGCCGGTGCCCTCCGGGGAGCGGCCGGCCGGGGTGTAGTAGCGGCCCACGGTCAGCTCCAGGACGGCGCCGTCGGCGAGCCGGCTGGGCTGCTGGACGGTGCCCTTGCCGAAGGTCCGGGAGCCCACCACCACGGCGCGGCTGCGGTCCTGGAGGGCGCCGGTGAGCAGCTCGGCGGCGCTCATCGTGCCGCCGTCGACCAGCACCACCAGCGGGGTGCGCTGGTCGCCGCCGGGCGGGGCGGTCAACTCCCTCGTCCCGCCGCGCTCCTGGTACGAGCCGACCGGGCCGCCGTCCAGGAAGATCCCGGCGGTGCCGGCGGCCTCCTCGACCAACCCGCCCGAGTTGCCGCGCAGATCGAGCACCACGCCGGTGTGCGGGACGCGCAGGGCGGCGCGCACCTGGTCCGTCACTCCGCTGGTGAAGGCCCGGACGGCGATCCGCAGCACGCCCTTGTCCAGGTGCTCGGCGGTGACCTGCCGGCTGTCCAGCAGGGCCCTGCGCAGCTGCAGTTCGCGGATCTCGCCGGTGCCGCGCTGCACGGCGAGGGTGACCTCGCTGCCGGCCTTGCGCTCGCCGTCCCGGCCGCGCAGCCGGGCCACCACCTCGGTGACCGGCAGCCGGTCGGCCTGGTCCTGGTCGATCCGCAGCAGCCGGTCCCCGGCGGCGATCCCGGCGGTGGCGGCGGGCCCCCCGGGGGCGACCTGGGAGACGGCGGTGACGCCGTCCTCACCGCGGCCCACGGAGAGGCCGACGCCGAGGTAGCGGCCGTCCAGGCCCTGGGTGAACTCGGCGTACTCCTGGGCGCTGTAGTAGGCGCCCCAGCGGTCGCCGTTGGCCCCGAGCAGGTGCTCGGCCTGCTGCTCGGACAGTGCGGACCCGGCCGGGTCCGCGGGCGGGCCCGCGGCGGCGGCCGCCACCGGCGCGGTGTCGGCGGACGAACGGCGCACCGGGTCGGCGGGGTCGCCCCAGGCGCCGGAGGCGGCCCCGGCCAGCAGCACGACGCCGAACACCAGGCTGAGGGTGGCCACCTGACGTGCCCTGCGCGGAGTTTCCAGCATGGCACCGGAGTGTAGACACGCGTCGGCCGCGCCGGGCCGGAACGACCGACGGCGGAACGGCGGCGGCCCCGGACGGCGCAGTGCCGTCCGGGGCCGCCGGGGCCCTCGGGGTCAGACCTTGAGGTACTTGCGGAGCGTGAAGAACGCCGCCACACCGGCCATGCCCATACCGACCACGACCAGCAGCGGTATCACCGCGAGCACCGAGCCGAGGCCGATGAAGTGGATGAACTGCACCCGGTCGGCCAGCCAGCCCTGGACGAAGAAGTGCCCGCCGACCAGCAGTCCGGAGGCCATCACCGCGCCGAGCAGCGCGGAGAACGCGGCCTCGGCGATGAACGGCATCTGGACGTAGAAGTTCGAGGCACCGACCAGGCGCATGATGCCGGTCTCGCGCCGCCTGCTGTACGCCGAGACCCGGACGGTGTTCACGATCAGCAGCAGGGCGACGAACAGCATCAGCACCATGATCACGAAGGCCGCCGTCTGCAGGCCGTTGAGCAGGCCGAACAGGTTCTCCAGGATCTTCCGCTGGTCCTCGACCGACTTGACGCCGGGCTTGCCCGCGAAGGCGCTCTGGATGACGTCGTACTTGGTCGGGTCGTTGAGCTTGACCCGCCAGGACTGCGGCATGGCGTCCGGGCCCAGGACGGAGATGAGCGGGTTGTCCGGGTTCATCTCCTTCCAGTGCTTGTACGCCTCGGCCGAGCTCTCGAACGTCGAGGACTGGACGACCGAGTCCATCTTGTCCAGCTGGGCCTTGATGTCCTGCACCTGCTGGTCGGTCGCCGCACCCTTGTCGCACTGGGGCGAGTTGCGGGCGTCCGACTTGGTGCAGAAGTAGATGCTCACCTCGACCTTGTCGTACCAGTACCCCTTCATGGAGTTCACCTGGTCGCGGACCAGGAGCGAGGAACCGGCGAGGGCGAGGGAGAGCGCGACGCTGACCACGACCGCGATGGTCATCGTCAGGTTGCGGCGGAGACCCACACCGATCTCCGACAGGACGAACTGGGCACGCATGCGGGAAACACTCCAGGGTCGGTACTGCTGGTCTGGCGACGCGGGCGGACGGGCCCACGGGTTCAGCGCCGGTCGGTCAGTGCTGGTACCCGTAGACGCCGCGGGCCTGGTCGCGGACGAGCAGCCCCTTGTCGAGCTCGATGACGCGCTTGCGCATCTGGTCGACGATGGCCTGGTCGTGGGTCGCCATGAGCACCGTGGTCCCGGTGCGGTTGATGCGGTCGAGCAGCTTCATGATGCCGACCGAGTTCTGCGGGTCGAGGTTGCCGGTGGGCTCGTCCGCGATCAGCAGCATCGGGCGGTTCACGAAGGCGCGGGCGATCGCGACGCGCTGCTGCTCACCACCGGAGAGCTCGCCCGGCATGCGGTCCTCCTTGCCGCCGAGGCCGACCAGCTCCAGCACCTCGGGCACCACCTTGTTGATGGCGCTCTTGGGCTTGCCGATCACCTCCAGCGCGAAGGCGACGTTCTGCGCGACCGTCTTGTTCGGCAGCAGGCGGAAGTCCTGGAACACGGTGCCCAGCTGGCGGCGCATGTGCGGCACCTTCCAGTTGGACAGCTTGCCGAGGTCCTTGCCCAGCACGTGCACCTCGCCCGTGGAGGGGCGCTCCTCGCGCAGGCACAGGCGCAGGAAGGTGGACTTGCCCGAGCCGGACGAGCCGACCAGGAAGACGAACTCGCCCTTCTCGATCTCCAGCGAGACGTTGTCCAGGGCGGGACGGTTCTGCTTGGGATAGGTCTTGGAGACGTTGTCGAATCTGATCACGGCTGCATCACGGAGGCCATCCTAGGCGGCGCCAGTCCTCGGTCGGTCCACCCCGGGCGCCCGGCCCGGGGGCGGGCGGAGGGGGCGGACAGGGCCGCTCCCGGTCTGGGACCATACGCGAAGCGGCGGCGGGCTCGCAGTGCCTGGACGGGACAGCACCCGGAATCTGGGGGACAATGTCCGGTTATGCCCCGAAAATTGCGAGGCATCTCACAGCCCGGGAGCCGGAACGGGCAGAACCTGGCAGAGTGGAGGTGGCGGCCGCGACCGGCCGCTCCCCCGCACAGGGCAAGAAGAGGAACCAAAGCCCGGTCCGGTGCGTTGGCTGTAGCAGCGAGGAGGAGATCGCATGACCTGCGACCATCTGGTGTGCGCCAACTGCAACGGCCGCGTGAGCGACGGGCGTTGCCCGGTCTGCCGCGCCAACCGGGCCCGGCTACAGGAGCAGCAGGGGCCCTTCGCCGCGCTCTCCCCCGCGATGCTGCTGGCCCTGCTGGCCGGTCTGCTCGCGGTGGCGCTGATCGCGCGGCAGGCGCTGGCCTGATCCCGAACGGGACGACGAGGAGACGACGAAAGGGCCCCCGACCTCGGTCGGGGGCCCTTTCGTCACTGCCTCGCGCGGTTACTCCGCGGCGGTCTCGCGCTGCTTGCGCCACCGGATGCCGGCCTCGATGAAGCCGTCGATGTCGCCGTCCAGCACGGCCTGCGGGTTGCCGGCCTCGAACGCCGTCCGGACGTCCTTGACCATCTGGTACGGGTGCAGCACGTAGGAGCGCATCTGGTTGCCCCAGGAGCTGCCGCTGTCCTTGAGCGCGTCCATCGCCGCCTTCTCCTCCTGGCGGCGCCGCTCGAGCAGCTTGGCCTGGAGGACGTTCATCGCGGACGCCTTGTTCTGGATCTGCGAGCGCTCGTTCTGGCAGGACACCACGATGCCGGTCGGCAGGTGCGTGATGCGCACCGCCGAGTCGGTGGTGTTGACGCCCTGGCCGCCGGGGCCGGACGCGCGGTAGACGTCCACCCGCAGCTCGCCCTCGTCGATGTCGACGTGGTCGGACTGCTCGACGACCGGGAGCACCTCGACACCGGCGAAGGAGGTCTGCCGGCGGCCCTGGTTGTCGAACGGCGAGATGCGGACCAGGCGGTGGGTGCCCTGCTCGACGGAGAGCGTGCCGTACGCGTACGGCGCCTTCACGGTGAAGGTTGCCGACTTGATGCCGGCCTCCTCGGCGTACGAGGTGTCGTACACCTCGGTCGGGTACCCGTGCCGCTCGGCCCAGCGCAGGTACATGCGCATCAGCTGCTCGGCGAAGTCGGCGGCGTCCACGCCACCGGCCTCGGCACGGATGTTGATCAGCGCCTCGCGGGCGTCGTACTCGCCGGACAGGAGGGTGCGGACCTCCAGCTCCTCGACGGCCTTCTGGAGCGCGACGAGCTCGGCCTCGGCCTCGGTGCGGGTGTCCGCGTCGTCCTCGGCCTCGGCGAGCTCGAACAGCACGCCCAGGTCGTCGACCCGGCTGCGCAGGCCCTCGACCCGGCGCAGTTCGCCCTGGAGGAAGGAGAGCCGGCTGGTCACCTTCTGCGCGGACGCGACGTCGTCCCACAGGTTGGGGGCCGCCGCCTCCTCCTCCAGGACCGCGATGTCGGCCCGGATCTTGTCCAGGTCGAGGACGGCCTCGATCGACCCCAGGGTCGTCTCGAGGTTCTTGAGCTCTTCGGAAGGATCGACGGCTGCCACGCCCCCAGCGTAATGGTTCCGGGGGTGGTCATGACGACACCGGGGTCCTCCGGCCCTCCCGCACCGGCCCCGGCAGCCGCTACGGCGCCCGCGGAGCCGTGCTGTGCACCGCCGGAAGGGCCGGGCGGGGGGCGCCCGGGCCGGTGTCGGCGAAGGCCGTCCAGGCCGCCGCGGCGCCCGCCAGCAGCAGCACGGTGGCCAGCAGCACGGCCAGCATCCGGCGGCGGCGCAGCAGCGCCTGCCGGTCCCGGCGCTGCCCGGCGCCCGGGGCGGTGCGCTGGGCGCGGGACTCGGCGGCGTACGCGGCCAGTTCGTCCGCGGACGGGCGGCGCAGGCTGGTGTGGGTGTCCCGGGTCGAGTCGGGGGCGGTGCCGGGCACCAGCGGGACGGCCGGGCCGCGGCGGCGCTTGTGGGTGCCCGGGCCGGCGTCCACCTCGGCGTAGACGGCCTCGCCCGGCGTGAGCGCCTCCTCGGCCGGGGCCCGGCCCTGGGAGGGCACCGCCAGCACCGGCAGGCCGGCCAGCGAGGGCAGCTGCTCGCGCAGCCGGGCGGCCAGCTCGGCGGCGCGCAGCCGCGAGGCCGGGGCCTTGGCCAGGCACTCGGAGATGATCCGCCACAGGCCGTCCGGCAGGCCGGGGATCGGCGGCACCTGTTCGGTGACGTGCCGGCGCAGCACCGCGCCGGTGTGCCCGCCGCCGAAGGGGGTGGATCCGGCCAGCAGCTCGTAGAGCACGGTGGCGAGGGCGTAGATGTCGACGGCGGCGCGCGGTTCCAGGCCCTCGATGATCTCGGGCGCCAGGTAGTCGGGGGTGCCGATGATCCGGGTGGCCCGGGTGCGGCGGGGGGCGTCGACCAGGCGGGCGACGCCGAAGTCGGTGAGCTTGGCGCGCGGGGCGGCGCCCGGACCGGGGGCGGCGGCGAGGTCGAGCAGCACGTTCTCGGGCTTGACGTCGCGGTGGACGATGCCGGCCGCGTGCGCGGCGGCCAGGCCGTCGGCGACGTCCGCGATGATCGAGGCGGCGGTCTGCGGGGGCAGGGCGCCGTCGCGCTCGAGCCGGGAGCGCAGGTCGGTGCCCTGGACCAGTTCCATCACCAGGGCGAGGTCGCTGCCGTCCACGACCATGTCGCGCACGCCGACCACCCGGGGGTGGTCGAGGCTGGTCAGCGCGGCGCGCTCCTGGACGAAGCGGCCGACCAGCACCTGGTCGGCGGCCAGGTCCTCGCGCAGCAGCTTGACCGCGACCGGGCCGTCGGGCCCCTCACCGAGCCAGACCGTCCCGGCCGAACCCCGGCCGATGACCTGGTGGACGGTGTACCGGCTGCCGATCTTGCGTGCCAATGCTGCTCCGTGGGCGGCGCGGGAGCGCTCCGGGGGGCCCGGTGCGCTCGGTGGGGCGGGACAACAGCGACCAACCTACGCGCCCCGACCCCCCGTGCGGGCCGCCTGAGGGCCCCGGACGGGCAGTCCCGGGCGAGAAATCTCGAAAATTGTCGACAAAGCGTCAATCCTGCCGTCCGGGCGCGGTGTCGCGTCCGGACGGCCCCGCGGGACGGAACCGTCCCGGCGTCAGTTCTTCGAGCTGCCGAACAGCGCGTCCGCCCAGTCCCGCACCGTGGTGAACCAGCTCTGGACGTTGTCCCAGTAGTGCGGCAGCGGCGTGAAGTTCCACAGCGCCAGCCCGGCCACGAACAGCACCAGCAGCACCACCAGGCAGCCCTTGAGGCAGCCGAGCCCCGGGATGTACATCCGGTTGCGGCTGCGCGGGCGCCGCTCGCGCGGCGGGGCGGGCTCGCGGCGGGGCTGCTCGCGCGGCTCCTCGCGGCGCTGCGGGGGCTCCCGGTGCTGCGGCGCCGGCGGCTCGGCCCGGCGCGGCACCGGGGCCGGCGGGGGCGGCGGTGGGTAGCCGCCCTGCGGCTGCGACTGGCCGTACCCGGCCGGGGCCTGCCGGTAGCCGCCGGGCGGCTGCGGGCGGCCGCCCTGCTGCGACGGGCCGCCGTAACCGCCCGGACTGGCCTGGCCGCCGTAACCGCCCTGGCCGCCCTGGCCTCCGTAGCCCCCCTGGCCGCCCTGACCACCCCGTCCGGCCTGGTACGGCGGCGGGGCCACCGGCGGGCGCTGGGCGTACCCGGGCGGCGGGGCCTGGTGCCGCGGGTCCTGCCGGTAGCCGGCCGGCGGCTGCGGCTGGTAGCCCTGGCCCGGCCGGCCGCCCTGTCCGGCCTGGAACGGCGGCGGGGCGACCTGCGGGTCCTCGAAGTCCTCCGGGCCGAAGTAGCCGACCTGGGTCTGCTGGTTGCGGTCCCGGGCCGCCTGCAGCTGGGTCTGCCAGGGGTGCGGCGCCTCCTCCTTCGGCGCACCGGGCGGGGGCGGCGGCACGGCCGTGGGCGGCAGCACCTGGGTGCGGTCGGCGGCCCCGTACGGCGGCGCGGCCGGCGGCTGGGTGCTCATCACCCGGGTCGCCGCGGCCGGGTCGTAGTGCGAACCGCCCTGGCCCGCCGGCGGCGCCTCCGGGAAGGGCGGCGCCAGGTCCGGGACGACCGGGGCGCTGCCGGGGACGGCGGCCGGCCGCGGGTCGGGCACCAGCAGCGCGCCGACCGCGAGCGCCTCGTCCACCGCGGCCGGCGAGGCGTGCACCCCGACCCCGGCCGCCACCACGCGCAGCGCGCGGGCCAGCGAGGTGGCGCCCGGGCGCTGCGCCGGGTCCTTGCGCAGGCAGCGCTCGATGACCGTCCACAGCGGCTCGGGCATGGTGCTGGGCCGCTGCGGCTCCTGCGCCAGGTGGGCCTGCAGGACGGCGAGCGCGCCGTCGCCCTGGAACGGCTGCCGGCCGGTGACCAGCTCGTACAGCATGATCCCGGCGCCGTAGACGTCCACCGCCGAGGTCTGCGGCCGGCCCTCGGCGGACTCCGGGGCGACGTAGGCGGGGGTGCCGACGAACTCGTGGGTGCGGGTGATGCCCGGGGAGTCGGCGAGCCGGGCGATGCCGAAGTCGGTGAGCATCGGGTGCATCTGCTCGGTGCCCTCGACCAGCAGCGAGGAGAGCAGGACGTTGGCCGGCTTGAGGTCGCGGTGGACGATCCCGTCCGCGTGGCTGGCCGCCAGCGCGTCCGCGACCTGGGCCATCAGCAGGGCGCCGGCGATCGGGCTGAACGGGCCGTTGGCGCGCAGGTACCGGGCCAGGTCGGGGCCGTCGACGAGGTCCATCACCAGGGCCAGCAGCTCGCCCTCGACGACCAGGTCGCGGACCCGGACGATGTTGGGGTGGGTCAGCCGCAGCAGCAGCGAGCGCTCGCGCAGGAAGCGCATCACGACGTCCGGGTCGGCCGCCAGCTCCTCGCGCAGTACCTTGATGGCCACCAGCTGCCCCGGCTCGCTGCCGGGCACCTGGACGTCGGGGCGCACCCGGCCGCGCCAGACCGTGCCGGTGGCACCCCGTCCGAGGGTCTCCTCAAGCAGATACTTGCTGCCGACTGGCCGCACCTGTCGCACTCCTCGCCGTGCCGCCCGCGCGGGGCGCTCCTCCGCCGGTGCGGTGAGCCTGCCGGGCCCGTGTCTGCGGCCACTCTAACCGTGTCCGTTCGGGTTTCAGAGGCAACTGGCAGGCCATCCAGGAGGTGGTGGGGGACATCCCCTAGGGGACCGTCCGGAGCCGGTCGGCGGGCCCGTCGACGGGGTCGTCCCGGCACCGGTTGACCTGACCCTCCGTCGCCTCCACCATGGCGGTGATCGCAAGATCGTCAAATCCGGTACCGTGCGCGGACTGTCCGTGACGGATGGCAGGATGGACACTCGCCACTCGTGTGGCCCAAAGGGTCGCCGCGACCGCCCCGCGCGTCCGCGACGCCACCGGACGGGCTCCACACCAGCAGAAGGGACCCGCGGGCGAGATGCAGATCCGGCTGACCGTCCTCCGACCGCGCAGCGGCCCGACCGCCGCCGGCTCCGCCATCCCCTACGTGGACGTGCTGGTCACCGCGCCCGTCGGCACCGCGCTCGGCGCCCTCGCGGGCGCGCTCGCGGGCGCCGTCGGCGTGCGCGGGCCCCGGGCCGCCACCCATGTGCACCTGTACGCCGGGGCGCACCGGGTGGACGAGCACACCCTGCTCGGCCACCCCCCGCTGCTCGACGGCGCCGTCCTCAGCCTCAACGAGCCCGACCCCACCGCCGACGAGCCCGACGACACCCCCGCCGTCGCCGAACTGCGCGTCGTCGGCGGCCCGGACGCCGGCGGCGTGCACCGGCTGCACGGCCGCGAGATCCGGATCGGCCGCTCCGGCGAGGCCGACGTCCCGCTCGACGACCCCGACGTCTCCCGGCTGCACCTGGCCCTGCACCTCGCCGACGACGGCCGGATCACCGTCCGGGACCTCGGCTCCACCAACGGCACCACCCTGGACGGCCGGATCGTGCCGCCCGGCGGCACCGAGGAGGCCGTCCCGCTGGAGCCCGGCGGCCTGCTGCGGATCGGCGAGTCCACCCTGCAGGTGACCACCCCCGACCGCACCGACGCCCCCGGCAGCGGCCGCGCCGCCGTGCCCGACGGCCACGGCCACCTCCAGCTCGCCGCCCCCGGCCCGGCCCGGCCCGCGCCGCCCCCGGCCGAGCCGCCCGCCGCCCCCGAACCCGCCCCGGGCCGCGGCCGCGGCCTGCTCTCGCTGCGGCTCGGCCGCACCGCCGAACCGCCCGGCCAGGAGAGCGCCGAACGCCACCACACCGCCGTCCGGCTCCGCCAGGCCGCCGCCCAGCGCGAGCGCTGGCCGGACCTCGCCACCCTGCTGCTCAACGCCGTCGGCCCCGGCCCGCGGCTCTGGGAGCGCGGCCCCGGCCACCCCGACGCGCTCACCCTGCGCCTGGGCACCGCCGACCGCCCCCTCCCCCCGGCCGGGGGCGGCCCCACCGGCGGCCCCGGCACCGCGCCCGGCGCGACACTGCCCGCCGTCCCGGTCACCCTCGACCTGCAGACCGCCGGCAGCCTCGGGCTCAGCGGCCCCCGCGCGCGCCTCGACGCGCTCACCCGCGCCGTCGTCGCCCAGCTCGTCGCCCTGCACCCGCCCACCGGCCTCAGCCTCGTCGTCGTCGACGCCGACCCGGCGCGCACCCCCGAGGAACGCGCCGACACCTGGGCCTGGGCCCTGTGGCTGCCGCACCTGCGGCCGGCGGACGGCCAGGACTGCCGCCTGCTGCTCGGCCTCGACGACGAGCAGGCGACGGCCCGGCTCGACGAACTCACCGCCCGGCTCAACGGCCCGATCGGCCTCGGCGGCCACCCCGCCACCGTCGTCGTGGTCGACGGCCGCCCGGCCACCGAGCACGCCCGGCAGGCGGTCGACCTGCTGCTGCGCCAGGGCCCGGCCGTCGGCATCTTCCCGGTCTGCCTCGCGGAACAGCCCGAACTGCTCCCCCGCGGCCTCGGCGCCACCGCCCTCGTCACCGGAGAGGTCGGCACCCACCTCTCGCTGGACCGTCCGGTCGCCCGCGGCCGGGAGACCCTGCACGAGGTCTCGCTGGACGCCGTCTCCGACGCCTGGGCCGAGCGGCTCGCCCGCCTGCTCGCCCCGCTGCGGGAGGCCGTCCCGGCCGCCCGCGGACCGCTGCCCGACGCGCTGCGACTGCTCGACCTGCTCCAGCTCGACACCGTCACCCCGGCCAAGCTCTCCGCCCGCTGGGCCGCGCACGCCGGCGGCATCGGCGCGGCCACCGCGCTGCTCGGCACCACCCGGGACGAGCTCTGCACCCTCGACCTGGCCGACCCGGAACTCGCCCTGCCCTCCCCCGACCCGGGCGGCCCGCACCTGCTGATCGGCGGCGCCCGCGGCTCCGGCAAGACCGAACTGCTGCGCACCCTGGTCGCCTCGCTCGCCGTCTCCGAACGCCCGGAGCGCCTCGCCGTCACCCTCATCGAGGGCCGGGCCACCGAGGACGGCCTGGACGGCTGCACCGAGCTGCCGCACGTCACCGGCCGGGTCAACGCCGCCACCGACCCGCGGGCCGCACTGCTCGCCGCAGAGGCCCTGGAGGACGAACTCGCCCTGCGCGAGCGACTGTTCGACGGCCTCGACTTCGCCTCCTGGCACGCCGCCCGGATCCTGGACGGCCGGCCGGACCTCGCCGCGGGCGTGGACGCCGTCCCGGTGCCCGCCACCGTGGGCGCCCCCGCCCCGGCCCCGCCGCGCATCGTCCAGCCGCGCAGCCCCGACGGCCCGCGGCCCGCGACCGCCCCCTCGGGTGCCGTCCCCGCCCGGCTGGTCGTCGTCGTCGACGACTACGAGGCCCTGCTCTCCCCCACCTCGCCGGCGGGCCGCCCGCTGGCCCGGGCCCTCGCCGCCGTCGCCCGCCGCGGCGGCCCGCTCGGCGTCCACCTCGCGGTGGCCACCGGCCGGCCGGAGGAGAGCGCCGGCACCGAGGTCGACGAGGCGGCCCTGCTCCGGATCGCCCTGCGCACCGAGGACCCGGCCGACTCCGACCTGCTGATCCACCTCGGCGACGCCGCCGGCCTCCCCGAGGACACCCCGGGCCGCGGCTACCTGCGCCTCCCGGACGGCGGCGTCACCGCCTTCCAGACCGCCCGGATCAGCGGCCGCATCCCGCGCACCGCCACGCTGCGGCCCACCGTCGTCGCCATCGACCCGCTGCAGCTCGGTGCCCCGCCGGCCCGCCGCCCGGTCCGCGAGCTCGGCAACGGCCCCACCGACCTCGCACTGCTGGCCAGCGCCCTCCAGCGCGCCGCCGCCCGCTAGGGGGTTCCGGGCCGCACCCGGTCGGGTGCGGCCCGGCAGGGGCGGGTGCGGCCCGGCAGGGGCGGGTGCGGCCCGGTGCGGTCAGGAGCAGTAGGTGCCGCGCTTGACCAGGGCGAGGCCGGTGACCCTGGCGCCGTCCATGGTGAACTCGTAGACCCAGCCCTCGCCGCTGCGCACGCCCTCGGCCGGCAGCTCGTACTTGCCGTCCTTGCCCGGCTTGAGGCCCTTGCCGTCGTAGGCCCGCTTGAGCTCCTCCTCCGTCGAGCCCGCGCCGACGCCGTCGGCGGTCCGGGTGCCGGCCGGGGCGACGAGTTCGCGCAGGCCCTTCGTCCCGAAGCCGACCCGGCCGGTGGTGAGGAAGGCCTGGTCGTGGGTCCTGATGGCCGTCTCGAGCGCCTTGGCGTCCTTGGAGAGCCGGTCCAGCTCCGCCTGGTCGGCGGCGTTCTGGTCCAGCCGCACCTTCTCCCGCTTGTAGTACTCCATCATCTGCTGCGGCGAGGAGCCGGGCGGCAGCGTCTCGTGGGTCTTCAGCTTCGCCAGGACCTCGTCCAGCTTGGCGACGTAGGCGTCGGACTTGGCGCGGGCGTCCGTCTCGGCCGCCATCCGCTCCGGGCACGAACGAACCGGCGGGGCCCGCGTCCGAAGACGCGGGCCCCGCCGGTTCAGCCGTCCGTCAGCGCATCGAACCGGTGCGCAGCAGGGTGCGGATGACGCGCATCGCGACCGAGAGGCTGGACAGCTCGTAGTTGTCCGAACCCCTTATGTCGTCGAGGGTGCTCTTGGCGCGGTTCAGCAGCGTGCTGTTGAGCTCCGCCCAGGCGGTGTAGCGCTCCTCCGGGGTGGCGCCCTCCGGGCCGCAGACCAGGATGTCGGCGGTCAGCGCCGCGTGCGCCGCGAAGAGGTCCTCGCGGATCGAGGCCCGGGCCATCGACGACCAGCGGTCGGTCCGGGGCAGCTCGATGATGCGGTCCAGCAGGTGGGTGATCTGCAGGCGGTCGGCGAGGTCGTAGTAGAGCTCGGCGACGTCCGCGACGTCCTTGCCGGAACGGTCCGCGACCTCGGTGATGTCCAGGGTCGGGAAGGTCGAGGACAGCCCGGCGACCCGGGTCGCCAGCTCCTCCGGCACGCCGGCCGCGGCGAGCTCCTCGTAGACGGACTCGAACCAGGCCAGGTCCTCGCCGCGCAGCGGCTTGGGCAGCGAGCCCCAGACCTGGTTGACCCGGTCGTGGAAGAACTCGATGGTGCCGGCGATGTCGAGCGGCTGGCGGCGGTTGTTGAGCATCCACCGGGTGGCGCGCTCGACCAGGCGCCGCGAGTGCAGCCGCATCTTGGTCTGGCCGCGGGCCGGGACCTTGTTGTCCAGGCCCTCGATCTCGCCCCAGATCTCCTCCAGGCCGAAGACGGCCCGGGCGGCGGTGTGGGTGCGGGCGATCTCCTCGTAGGTCGCGCCGGTCTCCTCCTTCAGCCGGAAGGCGAAGGTGCAGCCACCGCGGTTGATCGTGTCGTTGACGATCAGGGTGGTGATGATCTCGCGGCGCAGCGCGTGGTTGTCGATCGCCTCGGCGAACCGGGCCCGCAGCGCACTCGGGAAGTAGTCGTGCAGCGCGGTGCGGAAGTACGGGTCGTCGGGCAGGTCGGTGGCGAGCAGCTCGTCGGCCAGCGTGATCTTGGTGTACGCGAGCAGGACGGACATCTCGGGCTGGGAGAGCCCGCGGCCGTTCTGCTGCCGCTCCTTGATCTGGCGCTCGGTGGGCAGGAACTCCAGGCCCCGGTCGAGCTGGCCGGCCGACTCCAGGCGGTTGATCATCCGGGAGTGGACGTTGACCATGCTGTGCGCCTGGGCGACGGCGTTGGCCAGCACCACGTTCTGCGCGTAGTTGTTGCGCAGCACCAGGTGGCCGACCTCGTCGGTCATCTCGGCGAGGAGGGTGTTGCGCTGCTTGACCGTCATGTCGCCCTCGGCGACGACCTGGTTGAGCAGGATCTTGATGTTGACCTCGTGGTCCGAGGTGTCCACGCCGGCCGAGTTGTCGATGGCGTCGGTGTTGATCCAGCCGCCGGTGCTCTCCGGGCCGCCCACCGCGGCGTACTCGATGCGGCCGAGCTGGGTGCAGCCGAGGTTGCCGCCCTCGCCGATGACCCGGGCCCGGACCTGGTCGCCGTTGACGCGGATGGCGTCGTTGGCCTTGTCGCCGACCTCGGCGTTGGTCTCGGTGGAGGCCTTGACGTAGGTGCCGATGCCGCCGTTCCAGAACAGGTCGACCGGCGCCTGCAGGATCGCCTTCATCAGCTCGGCCGGGGTGAGCCGGGCGACGTCGACGCCGAGGGCGGCCCTGGCCTGCGCGCTGAGCTGGATCGACTTGGCGCTGCGCGGGAAGACCCCGCCGCCGGCCGAGATCAGCGACTTCTCGTAGTCGTCCCAGGAGCTGCGGGGCAGCTCGAAGAGGCGGCGGCGCTCGGCGTAGGAGGCGGCCGCGTCCGGGTTCGGGTCGATGAAGATGTGGCGGTGGTCGAAGGCGGCGACCAGCCGGATGTGCTCGCTGAGCAGCATGCCGTTGCCGAAGACGTCGCCGGACATGTCGCCGATGCCGATGACGGTGAAGTCCTCGGTCTGGGTGTCGACGCCGAGCTCGCGGAAGTTGCGCTTCACCGACTCCCAGGCGCCGCGGGCGGTGATGCCCATGCCCTTGTGGTCGTAGCCGGCCGAGCCGCCCGAGGCGAACGCGTCGCCCAGCCAGAAGCCGTAGGACTCGGCGACGCCGTTGGCGATGTCGGAGAAGGTCGCGGTGCCCTTGTCGGCGGCGACGACCAGGTAGGTGTCGTCCTCGTCGTGGCGGACCACGTCGGCCGGGTGGACGACCTCGCCGCCGACCAGGTTGTCGGTGATGTCCAGCAGCGCGGAGATGAACGTCTTGTACGAGGAGATGCCCTCGGCCAGCCAGGCGTCCCGGTCCACCGACGGGTCCGGCAGCTGCTTGGCCACGAAGCCGCCCTTGGCGCCGACCGGCACGATGACGGTGTTCTTGACCATCTGCGCCTTGACCAGGCCCAGGATCTCGGTGCGGAAGTCCTCGCGCCGGTCGGACCAGCGCAGACCGCCGCGGGCGACCTTGCCGAAGCGCAGGTGCACGCCCTCGACCTGCGGCGAGTAGACCCAGATCTCGAACGCCGGACGCGGGGCCGGCAGGTCCGGGATGGCCTTCGGGTCGAACTTCATCGACACGTAGGAGTGCCACTCGCCGGAGGCGGCGTGCTGGAAGAAGTTGGTCCGCAGGGTGGCCGTGATGAGGTGCAGGAAGGAGCGCAGGATGCGGTCCTCGTCCAGCGACACGACCTCGTCGAGCGCGCCGGCCAGCTCCTCCAGGATGCCCTCGGTCAGCTCCAGGGCGCCCGAACGGTGGCTCGGGCTCAGCCGGGCCTCGAACAGGTTGACCAGCAGGCGGGTGGTGTGGGTGTTGTTGCGGAGCGCGTCCTCCATGTAGTCCTGGGAGAACGTGGAGCCCGCCTGGCGCAGGTACTTGGCGTACGCGCGCAGCATCATCGCCTGCCGCCAGGTCAGCCCGGCGGTGAGGACCAGCTCGTTGAAGCCGTCGTTCTCGGCCTTGCCGGTCCAGGTGGCCGCGAAGGTCTCCTGGAAGCGCTCGCGGGCCTCGTCGGTGAGCCCGGTGGCCTCGCGCAGCTTCAGGCCGAAGTCGTACACCCACGCGGTGGTGCCGTCGGAGCGGCGCAGCGCGTACGGGTGCTCGTCGAGCACCTCGACGCCCAGTCGCTGGAGCACCGGCAGGACCTCGGTGAGCGAGATCGGGCCGCCCACCCGGTAGATCTTGAAGCGGCGCTCGTCGTCGCCGGCGCCCACGGGCTGGTACAGGTTGAGGCGGAAGTCGCCGTCGCCGTGCAGCGCCTCGATCTGCTTGATGTCGGAGACGGCGGTGCGCGGCGGGAAGTCGGCGCGGTAGCCGTCGGGGAAGGCGTTGGCGTACTTGTGGCCGAGCTCGGCGGCCCGCTCCTCGCCCAGCTCGAGGTGCAGCTGGTCGTGGAAGCCGTCCATCCAGAACCGGGCCGCCTCGGCCAGGCGGTTCTCGATCCGCTCGATGTCGGTGTCGGTGAGCTGCGGCAGCTCGGTGCCCGGGGCGACCCGGACCACGAAGTGCAGGCGGGTCAGCACCGACTCGGTGGCGTACACCGTGTAGTCGATGGTGGCGCCGTTCAGCTCCTCCTTGAGGATGTCGGTGAGCAGCAGCCGGATCCGCGTGGTGTAGCGGTCGCGCGGCAGGTAGATGAACGCGGAGAAGTAGCGCCCGTACTCGTCCTGGCGCAGGAAGAGGCGCAGCTTACGGCGCTCCTGCAGGTAGAGCACGCTGGTCGCGATGGAGAGCAGTTCGGAGGCCGCGGTCTGGAACATCTCGTCCCGCGGGAAGGTCTCCATGATCTGCAGCAGGTCGCGGCCGTCGTGGCTCTCGCTGGAGAAGCCGGAGGCGTCCAGCACCTCCTGGACCTTGCGGCGCACGACCGGGATCCGGGTGACGGACTCGGTGTACGCGGCGGAGGAGAAGAGGCCGAGGAAGCGGCGCTCGCCGATCGGCTCGCCGGCGGCGTTGAACTTCTTCACGCCGACGTAGTCCAGGTAGGCCGGGCGGTGCACGGTGGAGCGGCTGTTGGCCTTGGTGAGGACGAGCAGCTTCTTCTCGTGGGCCTTGGCGCGGACCGGCGCGGACAGCCGGCCGAAGGCCTCGCTGACCGAGTGGTGCCGGTCGTCGTGGCTGTGCGGGTCGGCGCGCAGGATGCCCAGACCGGTGCCGGCGACGGCCTTCAGGACCTCCTCGCCCTCGTGCTCGACGAGGTCGTACTCGCGGTAGCCGAGGAAGGTGAAGTGGTCGTCGGCGAGCCAGCGCATCAGCTCCCAGGCCTCGCCGACCTCCTGCTCGGGCAGGCCGCCCGGGGGCTCCTCGGCGAGCTCGTCGGCCAGGCGCAGCGCGCTCTCGCGCATCTTGCTCCAGTCCTCGACGACCTCGCGGACGTCGCCGAGCACCCGGCGCAGGTTGGTCTCGATGGAGCGCAGGTCCTCGCGGTCCGTCTCGCGGTCGATCTCGATGTGCATCCACGACTCGACGGTCGCGTCGGCGGGCCACTCGGCGCCGGCGGCCTGGCTGCGGGAGCAGGCGTCGACGTCCAGGATCTCCAGCAGCTTGCCGGTGATGTCACGGCGGACGACCAGCTGGGGGTGGATGACGAGGTGGATCGCGCGGTCCTGGCGGGACAGCTCGTTGGTGACGGAGTCGACCAGGAAGGGCATGTCGTCGGTGACGACCTCGACCACGGTGTGGCCGCAGGACCAGCCGTTCTCCTCCACCGAGGGGGTGTGGACCCGCACCTCGGCGGTGCCCTGCGGGCGCTTGAGGCCCAGCCGGTAGTGGGAGGCCGCCGCGCCGTAGACGTCGACCGGGTCGGAGTCGACCAGGTCCTCGGGCGCGGTGTGGAGGTAGTAGTGGTGCAGGTACGCGGTCAGAGCGCCGTTGCTCAGACCCTCCCCCGGCGCCGCTCCCCCCACCTGGCTGTTCTCAGCGGCTGCGGCTGCCTTCTTGAGCAGTTCGGCCTTGGCTGCGTCCAGCTTGGTCTGCATGACTTCTTGGCTCCTGTCGCGCGCCGTTGCGTGACTCGGTCGGGTGTGGATGTTCACCGACGGGTCTCCCGCAATCCTGCCGCACCATCCGACTGAAAAGGCCCCATGGCGCGCATGAAACACCTTCGCAGTGGGTAGGACGATTCGTCTTGCGAAGCCACCCGACGACGCCAGCCAGCCTAACCGGATCAATCGAAGGTGCACAGGGACAGGGAGGCGCAAACCTGCAGGATGATCGGTCCGTCCTGGACACCATGTCCAAACCGGAACCCCTTGTTCACTCTCAGCCCATGTGGGGGTATCCGTACCGGACGGGCGGGACGAAGGTCTCCTTGATCGCCCGGGCCGAGGTCCACCGCAGGAGGTTCTGGGCGGCGCCCGCCTTGTCGTTCGTCCCGGAGGCCCGGCCCCCTCCGAAGGGCTGCTGGCCGACCACCGCGCCGGTCGGCTTGTCGTTGATGTAGAAGTTCCCGGCGGCGAACCGCAGGGCCTCCACCGCCTGGGCCACCGCGTAGCGGTCCTGGGCGATCACCGAGCCGGTCAGCCCGTACGGGGCCCCGGCGTCCACCCGGCCCAGCACGTCGTCCCAGCGGGAGTCCTCGTACACGTGGACGGCCAGGATCGGACCGAAGTACTCCGTCCGGAACATCTCGTTGCGGTGGTCGGAGGAGACCAGCACGGTCGGCCGGACGAACCAGCCGATCGCGTCGTCGTACTGGCCGCCGGCCGCCAGCTCGACCGTCGGGTCGGCCTTGGCCCGCTCGATGGCGTCCCGGTTCCGCTCGAAGGCCCGCCGGTCGATCAGGGCGCCCATGAAGTTCGAGAGGTCGGTGACGTCGCCCACCGTGAGCGCGTCCACCTCGGCGAGCAGCTCGTCCTTGATCCGCTGCCAGAGGCTGCGCGGCAGGTACGCGCGGGAGAGCGCCGAGCACTTCTGGCCCTGGTACTCGAAGGCGCCGCGGATCAGCGCGGTCCGCAGGATCTCCGGGTCGGCCGAGCGGTGCGCCAGCAGGAAGTCCTTGCCGCCGGTCTCGCCGACGATCCGCGGGTACGTCCGGTAGCCGCCGATGTTGGCGCCGATGGTCTGCCAGAGCGACTGGAAGGTCGCCGTGGAGCCGGTGAAGTGCAGCCCGGCGAGCGCCGGGTCGGCGAGCGCGACCGGGGAGACCTGGAGGCCGTCCCCGGTGACCAGGTTGATCACGCCGGGCGGCAGGCCGGCCGCCTCCAGCAGCCGCATCAGGTGGTGCGCGGCCAGGGTCTGGGTCGGCGCGGGCTTCCAGACCACGGTGTTGCCCATCAGCGCGGGCGCGGTCGGCAGGTTGCCTGCGATCGCGGTGAAGTTGAACGGGGTGACGGCGTAGACGAAGCCCTCCAGCGGGCGGTGGTCGACCCGGTTCCAGACGCCCGGCGAGGAGACCGGCTGATCGGCCAGGACCTGCCGCGCGAAGTGCACGTTGAACCGCCAGAAGTCGATCAGCTCGCAGGCCGAGTCGATCTCGGCCTGCTGCACGGTCTTGGACTGGCCGAGCATGGTGGCCGCGTTGAGGGTCTCCCGCCAGGGGCCCGCCAGCAGCTCGGCGGCCCGCAGGAAGACCGCGGCCCGGTCGTCGAAGGAGAGCGAGCGCCACTGCCGGCCGGCCGCGAGCGCCGCGTCCACCGCCGCCCGCGCGTCCTCCCGGGTGGCGTTGCCGAGCACCCCCAGCCGGGCCGCGTGGTGGTGCGGCTGGACGACGTCGATCCGCTCGCCGGAGCCGAAGCGCTGCTCGCCGCCGATGGTCATCGGCAGCGGGACGGGCTCGGCCGCCAGCTCGTCCAGCCGGCGGACCAGCCGGTCCCGCTCCGGGCTGCCCGGCGCGTACCCCAGCACGGGCTCGTTGACCGGGTCCGGTACCTGGGTGACTGCGTCGATGGGCATGGCGGCTCCGTCCTGCTGACTGCTCCGGTGTCAGTCCAGCCTGACCAGCCGCCGCGCGATCCGCCCGTTCAGACACGCGGACGGCGGACGTGGCGCCCGCCACGTCCGCCGTCGCGACGGGCGCCGGCCCCCGCCCGTCGAGCGGGGCCGGGGCGCGCCCGTCAGCCCTGCCCCAGCCGCCCGGCCAGCTCGACCGCCTCGGCCAGGGTGTCCACCACCGGAACGCCGACCGGCTCCAGCTTCTCCCGGGTGTGCGAGCCGCCGGTGTAGAGCACCGCGTGCGCGCCCGCGCTCAGCGCCGCCAGGGCGTCGTCCGCGGCGTCGCCGATCAGCACCGTCCGGGCCGGGTCCACCTGCTCACCCAGCGCGGCCAGGTGCCGGGCCAGCTGCTCGGCCTTCTGGCCGCCGGACGGGCCGCTGCGGCCGTCCACCCGCAGGAAGCGGGTGGTGAGGCCGAAGGTGTCGACCAGCGGCAGCAGCTTCTCGTGCTCGTACATGGACAGCAGCGACTGGCTGTGCCCGGCCTCCCCCCAGCCGTCCAGCAGCTCGCGGGCGCCCTCGGTCAGCCCGCACTCCTGGCGCAGCTCGTGGTAGCGGGCGTGGAAGGCGTCGTCGAGCAGCAGCCACTCCTCCGCCGAGGGCAGCCGGCCGAGCAGCCGCTGGTAGAAGCGGGGGATCGGGATCTCGTACTGCTCGCGGTACTCCTGCAGGGTCATCGGCCCCACGCCGATGGTCGCGAACGCGGCGTTGCTCGCGCCGAGCACCGCCTCCATGTCGTGGAAGAGCGTGCCGTTCCAGTCCCAAACGATGTGTGTGCGCACGCCGGGAACGGTAACTCCGATCACCGGCGAACCGGTAGGGCCCGGCTCACCTCAGGCCAGCAGGGACGGGATCTCCTGGGTCGCGAACCAGAGCAGGTCGTGGTCCTCCGCGCCGTCCACGGTGAACTGGGCGTCCTGGTCGCCCGCGTCGGCCGCGGACACCGCAGCCACCGCCGCCGCGACGTCCTCGACCACCTCGTCGTCGGCGACGTCCGCGTGCACCGCCGCCGCCTTCGCCAGCGGCAGCGGGCCGGCCAGCACCACCCGGCCGAGCGAGGCCTGGTCCTGGTACTCGTCGCCCGGGAAGGGCCGGACCGCCGAGTCCGCGACGTCCAGCGCCACCACGACCCGGCGGCGCGGGGCGTCCGGGTCGGCGGCCAGCAGGCGCAGGGAGGACTGGGCGGCCCGGTTCAGCGCCGCGTACTCCAGCTCCTCCAGGTCGTCGCTGACGTACCACTCGCGCAGCGCGGGCGTCACGGCGTAGGCCGCGGACGGCTCCAGGGCACCACCGGGGTGCGCCGCCGCCAGGCCGGTCAGGGTGGTGGGCACGTACACGCGCATCGGTGGCACTCTCCGGTTCGTCCTGCGGGGGTTCGTCCTGCCTGGGTTCGTCCTGCCGGGTCCGTCCGGCGGGGGTTCGTCCAGCGGCACTACGTGCAGCGCCCCAAGAATAAGCGCCGCACGGCCCCCCGTGATCACCCCGGCCCGGCTCAGCGGGTGGCCCGCAGGGCCTCCCGGCTGGTCCTCAGGGCGCTCTCCAGGACGGGGTCGCGGCGGGCCGGGTCCATCATGTTCGGGCCCATCACGGCGAGGTCGGCCAGGGTCGGCGCGAGCAGTCGCACCCGCACGCCCTCGGCCCGCAGCAGCGCGGCCTCGCGCAGCAGCTGCCGGGTGACGGCGCGGCGGTAGCGGCTGACCAGCTGGGCCAGGACGCCGCGCGGACGGTCCCGGGCGCGCCACTCGCGCAGTGCGGCGAGGGTGCCGCGCCCGGCCCCGTCGACCGGGTGCACGGGGTCGGCGCCGGCCGGACCGCCGTCGGGCGGGCCCAGCCGCAGGGCCATCGGGGCGAGCACGTAGACCTCGTCCAGGCCCCGGCCGAGCAGCAGGTCGGCGTTGGTGGCGGACCAGCAGCCGCCGTCCACGTACGCCGAGCCGTTCAGCCGCACCGGCGCGAACCAGCCGGGGATCGCGCAGGAGGCCATCACCGCGTCGGCGACCGCGACCGCCGGGGCGTCCGGGTCGCCGAAGACCACCCGGTGGCCGCTGCGGTAGTCCACCGCGGCCACCCTCAGCGCCGGGACCCGGGCGCCGCCGTCCTCGCCGGGCGGCGGCCAGCCACCGGGGCCGAGCAGACCGCGCACCAGCTCGCCGACCGGGGTCAGCGAACCGCGGCCGTGCGGCGCCATCGCGGACACCATGGTCAGCAACGGGTACTCGCGCGGGTGCCGGACGGCGTCCCGAAGCAGGCCGGGCGAGCCGATGCCGGGCCGCGGTCGCGGCGGCAGCGCACCGCCGACGGAGGTCTCGTAGTCGAAGGCCACCCCGGCCAGCGGGCCCTCGGTGACCGGCAGGCCGCGCTGGTGGTCGCGCAGCTGCTCGGGGCCGACCCCGCCGGCCAGCAGCGCGCCGAGGATCGCGCCCGCGGAGGTGCCGAGCAGCAGGTCGGCGTCGCCCGGGCGCCGGCCGGTGGCCTCCTCGACGGCGCACAGCGCACCGATCGTCCAGGCCGCGCCGAGCATCCCGCCGCCGCCCAGCACCAGGCCGCGCCGGGGGGCGTCCCCGGCGGGCGGGGAGGTGCCCGCGGCCGCCGGGGACGGCACCGCCACCCGTGTCGTCATCGCGTCCGCCCGTCGTCGTGGGGTCGGCTCGCCCGCTCCCCGCGGTTCCCGGTCAGGCTCCGATGGTGCGCGCGGGCGGCCGGGCGGCGCAACGGGGGCAGCGGCGCGGCATCACCCGGTCCGGTGCGGCGGAGCGTCCCCTTTCGGACCGCAGGCGCCGTTCCCGCACGTCAACCGGGCGCCCCGGGGCCTGGTCACGGGCCCGTCACCGCACTGCCGGTTCACCCGGATAGGTGAACTTTCCGACTGGTCCCCGGATGGCGGCGAAAGCCCTTGCCGCCCTACGCACGGGGCCACTAGAACCCTCCGTACCCGCACCACCCGACCGAGGAGCCGACCGTGACCGCACCGCTGAGCCCCCGCCCGCACCGCCGACCGCACGGCGCCGCCGCCCACCCGCTCGCCCAGCACCCGGCCACGCAGCACCCCGACTCCCAGCCCCCCGCCACCCGGGCCCGGCACGCGGCCCCCCGCGGGAGCCACCCGGCCGCCCACGACCACCACCCCGCCGGGCGCCGGCCCCGCCACCCCCGCACGGACTGCCCCGGCCCCGGCGGCCACGACCCCCGCGCGCTCGCCTCCCGGTTCGCCCACCAGCTCGTCGAGGTGCTCACCGGCGCCCGGCCCGCCGGCCAGCTGATGCGGCACACCAGCCTGGACGGCTACGGGCAGCTCGCGTCCCTGGTCCGGATCGGCGCGCTGCGCCGCGGCGGCGCCGCCGACCGGCCCAGGCTCGGCCCGGTGCACGACCGGTCCCCCGCGCCGGACGCCGTGGAGGCCTGCGTCCGGGTCGACCTCGGCCGGCGGCACCACATGGTGGCCTTCCGGCTGGAGCAGCGCGGGCAGGCCGGGCAGTGGCAGTGCACCGCCGTGGAGGCCCGGTGAGCCGGGCCGCCGTGGCCCCGGCCGCGCGCGAGGACACGGGCCCCGGCGCGGACACCGGCACCGGCCCGGACACCGGCGCGGCCCGGCGGCGGACGGCGCAGGGCGCCGCCCCCGTCCGGGAGCGGCGCCCTGTGCGGCGTCCTGCGGGTCGATCAGGCCTTGCGGCGGCGGCCCTTGGCCGACTTGGCAGCCTTGCGGCGCTCGGCGCGGGTCAGCCCGTCGCCCTCGTCCTCCGGCGCCAGGTCCTCGAAGTCGCCCTCGATGACCCCGCCGCCGACCTCGTCCGAGGGGGCCGTGTAGTGCAGCCGCTGCGGCTTCGGGGCCTCCAGGCCCTTGGCCTTGATCTCCGGGCGGGCGGCGTCCTTCTCCAGCTTGTCGAGCATCACCGCGGCGTCCTCGACCGGGACCTCCTCGACCTGCTGCTCGACCTGGACCTCCAGGTTGAACAGGTAGCCGACGGACTCCTCCTTGATGCCCTCCATCATCGCGGTGAACATGTCGAAGCCCTCGCGCTGGTACTCGATCAGCGGGTCGCGCTGCGCCATGGCCCGCAGGCCGATGCCCTCCTGGAGGTAGTCCATCTCGTAGAGGTGCTCGCGCCAGCGGCGGTCCAGCACCGACAGCACGACCCGGCGCTCCAGCTCGCGCATGATCTCCTCGCCGAGCTGGTCCTCGCGGGCGCCGTACTGCGCCTGGATGTCCTCCTGGATGGCCTTGGTCAGGAACTCCGGGGTCAGCCCGGCGGTGCCGCCGGCCTCCTCCTCCAGCTCCTCCAGGTCCAGGGTGACGGGGTAGAGCTGCTTGAGCGCGGACCAGAGCTTCTCCAGGTCCCAGTCGTCCTCGAAGCCCTCGCCGGTGGCCGCCTTGACGTAGGCCGCGACGGTGTCGTCCATGAAGTGGCCGACCTGCTCCTGCAGGTCCTCGCCCTCCAGCACGCGGCGGCGCTCGCCGTAGATGACCTCGCGCTGGCGGTTCAGCACCTCGTCGTACTTGAGGACGTTCTTGCGGATCTCGAAGTTCTGCTGCTCGACCTGGGTCTGCGCGGAGGCGATCGCCCGGGTGACCATCTTCGACTCGATCGGCACGTCCTCGGGGACGTTGGCCATCGACAGCACGCGCTCGACCATGCCGGCCTTGAACAGGCGCATCAGGTCGTCGCCCAGCGACAGGTAGAAGCGGGACTCGCCCGGGTCGCCCTGACGGCCGGAGCGGCCGCGCAGCTGGTTGTCGATCCGGCGGGACTCGTGCCGCTCGGTGCCGAGGACGTAGAGGCCACCGGCCTCCTTGACCTCGTCCTGCTCGGCCTTGACCGAGGCCTTGGCCTTCTCCAGCGCGGCCGGGAAGGCGGCCTCGTACTCCTCCGGGGTGTCCGTCGGGGTCAGCCCGCGCTGCGCCAGCTCGGCGGCGGCGAGGTGGTCGGCGTTGCCGCCGAGCATGATGTCGGTACCGCGGCCGGCCATGTTGGTGGCGACGGTGACGGCGCCCTTGCGGCCGGCCTGCGCGACGATCTGCGCCTCGCGCTCGTGGTGCTTGGCGTTCAGCACCTCGTGCGGGATGCCGCGCTTGCGCAGCTCCTGCGACAGGTACTCGGACTTCTCGACCGACACGGTGCCGACCAGCACCGGCTGGCCCTTCTCGTGCTTCTCGGCGATGTCCTCGACCACGGCGGCGAACTTGGCCGGCTCCGACTTGTAGATCAGGTCGGGCTGGTCGATGCGCAGCGGGTTCTTGTTGGTCGGGATCGGGACGACGCCGAGCTTGTAGATCTGGTGGAACTCGGCGGCCTCGGTGGTGCCGGTACCGGTCATGCCCGCGAGCTTGTCGTACAGGCGGAAGAAGTTCTGCAGGGTGATGGTGGCCAGCGTCTGGTTCTCGTTCTGGACCTCCACCCCCTCCTTGGCCTCGATCGCCTGGTGCATGCCCTCGTTGTAGCGGCGGCCGGCCAGGATGCGGCCGGTGTGCTCGTCGACGATCATGACTTCGCCGTTCATCACGACGTAGTCCTTGTCCGCCTTGTACAGCTCCTTCGCCTTGATGGCGTTGTTCAGGAAGCCGACCAGCGGGGTGTTCACCGACTCGTAGAGGTTGTCGATGCCCAGGTAGTCCTCGACCCGGCTGACGCCCTCCTCCAGGATGCCGACGGTGCGCTTCTTCTCGTCGACCTCGTAGTCGCGGTCGACCTTCAGGCGCAGCACCAGCTTGGCGAAGTCGGCGTACCACTTGGTCGCCTGGTCCGCCGGGCCGGAGATGATCAGCGGGGTGCGGGCCTCGTCGATGAGGATCGAGTCGACCTCGTCGACGACGGCGAAGTTGTGGCCGCGCTGGACGAGTTCGTCCTTCGACCAGGCCATGTTGTCGCGCAGGTAGTCGAAGCCGAACTCGTTGTTGGTGCCGTACGTGATGTCCATCGCGTACTGCTGCTTGCGCTCGGCGGGCGTCATGTTCGCCAGGATCACGCCGACTTCGAGGCCCAGGAAGCGGTGCACCCGGCCCATCCACTCCGAGTCGCGCTCGGCGAGGTAGTCGTTGACGGTGATCAGGTGGACGCCCTTGCCCGTGAGCGCGTTCAGGTACGCGGGCAGGGTGCCGACGAGGGTCTTGCCCTCGCCGGTGCGCATCTCGGCGACGTAGCCGTGGTGCAGGGCGGCGCCGCCCATCAGCTGGACGTCGTAGTGCCGCTGGCCCAGGACGCGCTTGGCCGCCTCGCGGACGGTGGCGAAGGCCTCGGGGAGGATGTCGTCCAGGGTCTCGCCGTCGGCGAGCCGCTGCTTGTACTCGTCGGTCAGCGCGCGGAGCTCGGCGTCGGTGAGGTTGACGAAGTCCTCTTCGATGGAGTTGACCTGGGCAGCAATCCGCTGCAGCTTGCGAAGGATCTTGCCTTCGCCGGCGCGCAGGATCTTGTCGAAGACGGACACTTGAGCGGGCTCCTTGCCTGTATTGGCACTGGACGACTGCACGGCGGGTCCACCCCACCGCACGGGCCATCGTATGCGAGGAGTCCAATGCCCCGGGAGGTGCGTCAGCACGCTATTCCCGTGTCACCCGCCCGAGCAGTTGGACCGATAGCACCGCCCACCGGGGCAAACCGGTCAGCCCACCCGGGAGTTGGCCGCATATTCGGATGACCGAATTCCCCTTCCGTCGGAATAATCCCGGCATGGAAGAAGACGTCGAAGGCCCCGGCGGCGACCCCGCCTCCCTCACCACCGACCGCCTCCTGCTGCGGCCCCCGCAGGCCTCGGACGTGGACGCGGTCCACGCCGCCTGCCAGGACGAGGAGATCCAGCGCTGGACGGTGGTGCCCAGCCCGTACCGCCGGGAGGACGCGGAGTACTTCGTCCACGACCTCGCCGCCGAGGGCCGGCGCACCGGCGGGAACCTGATCTGGTGCGTGTTCGAGCGCGCGTCCGGCGCCCTGGTCGGCACCCAGGGGCTGGTCCTGCGCCCCGGCGACCGGGGCTCCGCCGAGGTCGGCTGGTGGGCGGTGAAGGAGTTCCGCGGGCGCGGCTACACCGTCGAGGCCGCCCGCGCCGTCGCCCGGCACGGGCTGCTCGAGCTCGGCCTGCGCCGCCTCGAGTGGCAGGCCTACGTCGGCAACGAGGCGTCCCGCGCGGTCGCCGAGCGGGTCGGCTACCGCTTCGAGGGCACCCTGCGCTCGTACGCCGAGCAGCGCGGCACCTTCCGCGACGCCTGGGTCGCCTCGCTGCTCGCCTCCGACCTCCCGGACGTCCCGGGCCTCCTCGACGCCGCGGGGCCGGCCGACCGCCGGGTCTGAGCCCGGTACCGCCGCACCCGGCGCCCGCCGCCCACCCGGGCCCCGGGCCGCACCCGGACCCCGCACCCCGCCCCCGGTCGGCGCCCGGTTGTCGGTGCCCGCGACTACCCTCGCGGACATGACCGCCCTGCCTGCCGCCGGCGCCCCCGCCGGCCCGCCCGTCACCGTCCTCAGCGCCGACGACGCCCGCCGGATCGCCCTGCGGGCCCAGGGCCTGCTCGGCGCACCGGACCGCCGGAGCGGGGTGCGCGGCGTGCTCCGGCACCTGGGCGCCGTCCAGCTGGACACCATCTCGGTGCTGGCCCGCTCGCACGAGCTGGTGCCGTACGCCCGGCTCGGCGCGGTCGGCCGCCCGGCCGTCGAGGCGGCCTACTGGGGTGCCGGCACGAGTTTCGAGTACTGGTCGCACGCCGCCTGCGTCCTGCCGGTCGAGGAGTGGCCGCTGTTCGCCTTCCGGCGCCGCCGCTACCGCGAGCGCGGCCACCTCTGGGGCCACCAGGTCACCCCCGAGACGTACCGGCACGTGCTCGACAAGCTGCGCGCCGAGGGGCCGTTGACCTCCACCGAGCTGGGCGGCGCCAAGCGGACGGCCGAGTGGTGGGACTGGTCCGACACCAAGATCGCGGTCGAGCGCGCCCTGGCCTTCGGCGACGTGGTCTGCACCGAGCGCCGGAGCTGGAAGCGCGTCTACGCGCTGGCCGAACAGGCCGTCCCCGAAGCGCTGTTCGGCCAGGAGCCCGACGACGCGGAGTGTGTGCGGACCCTGGTCGCCCAGGCCGGTGCCGCGCTCGGCGTGGCCACCCGGGCCGATCTGCTGGACTACCACCGGCTGCGCGCCGAGGAGTTGGACGGCGTGCTCGGCGACTGCGGGCTGGTCCCGGTCGAGGTGGCCGGCTGGGGCCCCGGGGGTGCGCCGGCGGCGGCCTGGGCCGATCCGGCCGCACTGGCCGGCGCCCCGCGCGGCCGCCACCGCACCACGCTGCTCTCACCGTTCGACTCGCTGGTGTGGGACCGCGCGCGCACCGAGCGGATCTTCGGCATGACGCACCGGCTGGAGGCCTACACCCCCAAGCACAAGCGGGTGCACGGCTACTTCGCCATGCCGCTGCTGGCCGGGGGCTGGCTGGTCGGCCGGGTGGACCCGGCCCGCGAGGGCCGGACCCTGGTGGCCCGTCAGCTCTCGCTGGACTCCGCCCGGCACCTGGACGCCCTGGCCACCGCCCTGCGCGAGGCGGCGGCCTGGGTGGGCTGCGACGCCGTCCGGGTCGAGGCCCTGCACGACGAGCGGCTGCGCCCGGCCCTGGAGAAGCTCCTGGCGGCCTGAGGCCCGGGCGCCGCCCCGGTCACCCTATTTCGAGGATCTTCTCGCGCATCGCGTACACCACGGCCTCCATCCTGGAGTGCAGTTGGAGCTTCTCCAGGATGTTGCGCACGTGGTTCTTCACGGTGTTCTCGCTGATGAACAGCTCCTTGGCGATCTCCCGGTTGTTCATCCCGGTCGCCACCAGCTTCAGCACCTCCAACTCCCGGTCGGTGAGCCGGGGTGCGGGCACCAGGTCCCGGTCGTCGGAGCGGCGCTGGATCATCGACTTGAACTCGGTGAGCAGCTTGGAGGCCATCGAGGGGCTGATCTGGGACTGCCCGTCGGCGACCGCCCGGATCGCGGTGGCGACCTCGTCGGTGGAGATCTCCTTCAGCAGGTAGCCGGTGGCTCCGGCCTTGATCGCCTCGTAGAGGTCGGCCTCCTCGTCGCTTATCGTCAGCATGATGATCTTGGTGCTGGGCGCCACGTCCTTGATCGCGGTGCAGGCCTCGATCCCGCTGCGCCGCGGCATCCGCACGTCCATCAGGATGATGTCGGGCAGCAGGTCGGCGGCCTTCAGCACGGCCTCGGCGCCGTCCCCCGCCTCGCCGACGACCTTGATGTCCGGCTCCTCCGCGAGCACGATCTCCAGCCCCCGCCGGAACAGCGCGTGGTCGTCCACCACCAGCACGCGGATCGGCTCACCCCGGTGCGGCGCGTACGCGGGTTCCTCCTCCGGCCCCGGTGACAGTCCGGCGGCAGGCCCCCTGGCGGGCCCCAGCCCGAAGTGATCCCCCATCCGCTCCTCCCCCTTCGCGGGTCGTCGTGCGCCAATCATTCCACGCCCCGCAGCCGCCGCGGTCACCCTCCGGCGCCGATCGCTCCGCATCGGGTGACCCCCCGGGCCGCTCCTCGAGCGCGGTTCGAGCCGACCTGGCCCGGAACGCCGGTGACCCCGGCGGCCGGAGCCACCGGGGTCACCTCTCCATCACTGCTCGGACGGTCAGTCCTCGTCGCCGTTCGCCCCGATCGCCCCGCCCGCTCCACTACCCGAGCCGGCCGACGAGTCGGTCTGCAGGTGGATGACACCGTAGTGGTAGCCGTGGCGGCGGTAGACGACGCTCGGCAGGCCGCTGTCCTTCTCCACGAAGAGGTAGAAGTCGTGGCCGACCAGCTCCATCTCGTAGAGCGCCTGGTCCAGCGCCATGGGGGCGGCCGGGTGGGTCTTCTCCCGGACCACCAGCGGGCCTTCGCCCTCGACCTCCAGGGATCCCATCATGGTCTTGCGGACGGCGCCGTTGGTCTCGCTCTCCGGCGTGGCCGTCAGCGGCAGCGCGGCCAGCGGCGCGGTCGCCTCGGCGACGCTGATGGGGGTGCGGCCGTTGCCGCCCTTGTGCACCCGACGCCGGTCAGCCGACTTGCGCAGCTGTGCGTCGAGCTTCGCCGAGGCCAGGTCGAGCGCCGCGTACGGGTCCCCGGCGGCGGCTTCGGCCCGGATCACCGGCCCACGGGTACGGAGAGTGATCTCCACCCGCTCGGACCGGTCGGCCTGCCGCGGGTTGTGCTCCTTGGACACCTCGACGTCGAGGCTGATCACCTTGCCGTCGAACTTCTGGACCTTCTCCAGCTTCTCGGCCACGTGCTCGCGGAACCTCTTGGGCACCTCGGTCTTGCGGCCCTTGACGACGATGTCCACGCAGAACTCCGATCCCTCGTGCTGACGCCGATCCGGGTGCTACCGGATCGGGCTGAGACCCAGCTGGACCAGCCCATCCACTGCCGGCCCCCCGCCCCCGCCGCCAGCGACGGAAACGACTGGCCCTCACCTCACTTCCTCCCCACCAGGGACGGTTGAAACCCCCTGTGGGCTTATCGAACACCTCACACGGGGTTTTCGCCTCCCCAGGTGAGGACACGGGTATCACCCCGTACTGCGGGCAGGGCGGTCAAGCTGTTCCACCCTCTCTACCCTCCTGCGAGTGAAGCATGGGTGAATACCTGGACAACACCCCCCGTACGGCGCATCCTTTGCTCACTCTTCGTGCCTGCCGCCGCCAGGAGCAGCCGTGCCGACCACTCCCGCACCCACCCGTCCGCGCCCCGCCCAAGGGCCGTTCGGCCACGCACTGGCCGGGCTGCTGGACGTCCTGCTGCCGGCCCGCTGCGCGGGCTGCGGCGCCGAACGGAGCCAGCTCTGCCCGGTCTGCCGGCTCGCGCTGGCCACCGCCCGCCCCGGCCCCACCCCGCTGCCCTGGGTGCACGCCGCCGCCCCGTACGCCGACCCGGTCCGACAGCTGCTGCTCGCGCACAAGGAGCGCGGCGCGCTGCGGCTGGCCGGGCCGCTCGGCGAGGCGCTCGGCCGGGCCGTCCGCTCCTCGCTGGGTCCGCGGGCCGACGCCGCGCCGCTGCTGCTGGTCCCGATGCCCTCGACCCGGGCCGCCGTCCGCGCCCGCGGCCACGACCCGACGCTGCGGCTGGCCGGGGCCGCCGCCCGCTCGCTGCGCCGGGCCGGCCTGGACGTCCGGGCCGAGCCGCTGCTGCGGCACGCCCGCCCGGTCGCCGACCAGGCGGGGCTGGGCGCGGCCGAGCGCCGCCGCAACCTGCACGGTGCGCTGACGGTGCTGCCGCGCGCCGGCCGGGCCCTGGCTGGCCGTCAACCCGTCCTGGTGGACGACCTGGTGACCACCGGTGCCAGCCTGGCCGAGGCGGCCCGGGCGCTGGCCGACGCCGGGCTGCCGGCCCGGGCGGGCGCCGCGGTCGCCGCGGCGGGAGCGACGGGAGCGACGGGAGCAATGGGAGCAACGGGAACGGCCGGCCCGCGCCGGCCCGGCTGAGCGGCCCCGGAACCGCCGCCGCCCGGCCACGGGGGCCGGGCGGAGCGGATCGAGGCGGCCGAGGGGATCGACCCGGGTGAGCCCGGGTCAGCCCGGATAGAAGAAGGACCCCGCCTTGTCGGTGAGCGGGACCTCCCGCCACTGATTGCCGATCAGACGGTAGATCTTCCCCACCGCCACCGCGAGCACCGGCGGCGCCTGCGCCAGCGCGCTCCAGCGGGACTCGGAGGCCGAGACGGTGAGCATGCTGTCGGCGCCCGGGAGCGGGCCGTCGGTGCTCTGCGAGCCGTCGGTGCTGATGTAGTGCAGCTGCTGGATCCGGTCGGCCTCCTTGCCGAGCACGAGCAGCTGGTCCGCCTCCGCCCAGGAGACCGAGACGACGTCGGTGAGCGAGGGCGCGGCGCGGCGCAGCCCGACGATCTTCGCGGTGGGCGCCTCCGGGGTCCCGCCGTGCACCACCAGGCCGAACATCAGCGAACGGCTGGGCACACCGGCGGTCTTGACCACCAGTGCCACCCGGGCGCCGTCCGAGGAGATCTTCATCGCCTGCACGGTCTGCCCGTCCAGCTTCTCGACCGGCACGGGGTAGGCCTTGTTGCCGCGGACCATCACCACCCGCGGGGCCTGCGGGTTGCGGTCCACCACCCAGAGGTCGCCGCGGCCGTCCCAGCTGGGCGAGGCCAGCCCGTCCTCCTTGTCGGCGGTCCGCACCGGCGTGGCGAGCACCGGTTCGGGCAGCGCCACCGCGTTGTCGGAGAGCGGCACCGAGTAGAGCTGGTGGCCGTCGCCGCTGATCGCGGCGGCCCAGGAGCCGTCCCGGTTGACCGCGACGGTGCCGAGCGCGGGCTTGCCGGCCGGCTGCGGCTTGCCGAGGACGCCGCGCACCGGGTCCCCGTTGCGCTGTTCCTCGGTGACCATCAGGACGCCGTTGTCGGCGCGCTGGTAGTACTGCTGCGCGGGCGGCGGCCCGGCCAGGGCGCCGGGCCCGGTGGCCTGCACGTCGCTGCGGGAGACGGCGCAGCTGCCGCGCTGCCCCTTCAGCTCCAGCCGCTCGACCTGCCCCTTGCCCTGGTCGGCCAGGGTGTAGAAGAGCTGGGTCGCCATCCGGCGGCAGGACACCCCGTCGGTGGTGTCGGCCCCGCCGAGCTGGACGTGGGCGACCCGGCTGTCGTCGACGGTCACCCGGTCGACGCGGGCGCCGCTCGGGAAGGCGGTCCGGGCGACCGGCGCGAGCCAGTTCGAGGGCCCGGCGACCAGGGCCTTCGCGGCCATGGTCAGCGGGTCTATTCGGCGCCGCAGGTAGATCGGGTCGGCGATCAGCACCTCCTGGTCGGCCTTGCCGGTGGACACCGCGGACGGGTCCGGGGAGGTGTAGAAGAACCGGTCGACCTGGCGGTAGCTGTTCCGGAAGTTGGTCTCGTTCATGATCACGCCGGCCGGCAGCTTGTCGATCCGCCACTCGCCGTCCTTCTGCCGGACGAAGGTGAAGTCGGACGAGATGTCGCGCTGACCGTCCACCAGGACGTAGGACTGCTTCTCGTCGATCCTGGCGATCACCTGGCCCGTCACCGAGGCGGAGACCATGGTGTCCGTGTCGGTGACGTCCTGCCCGGACGGCAGGTTCGGGGTGGCGGCGGCGAGCACCTGGATCCCGGCGTCCGGGTTCCAGGTCGCCGCGGCCTCCTCGGTGAGGTACTTGCGCGCGGTCTCGTAGCCCTCGTCGGCCGTCACCGCGTCCAGGAAGCCGGTCAGCAGGGCGCGCGGTTTGGCGCCCTTGGCGGGCGCCACCGGGTAGACCCTGGCCTGCAGGTTACGGTCCGCCGCCCCCTGGGACAGCTCCACCTTGGAGATGCCGCCGGAGTCCGGCATCGCCGCGCAGCCGCTCGCCAGCAGGGCGCCGAGCACCATGCCGGCCACCGCCGTGAAGCGCGGCTCAGTCCCGCTGCTCGTCCTTCGCACGCTGCGACCCCTCCAGGTCCGTCCCGCCCGTCACGTCCGGCTCCGCCGTCCGCTGTGCCACCGACGGCCGTCCCGGCGTCGGGTCCACCATCACCTGGGCGCCGGTGGCACCGTACCCGGCCCCCGCCGTCCGCACGTCCGAGGGGTCCGCGCGCGGGCCCACGGGCAGCCGGCTCTGGCCCAGGCCGGGGCCGATGTTCAGCACCCCGCCGAGCCCGCTGCCGAAGCCGTTGACCGGCCCCTCCGGCGTCTCCGCCTGCTCCTCGGCGACGGTCAGCGCGGTCGCACCGGACGGGCTGATCGCCCGCCGGTACGGCGTGCCGTAGGCGCCCAGTCCGCGGTTGTTGCGGGAGTCCTCCGGCTCCAGCCGGAACGGCGCCCGGCTGATCTCGCCGCCGCGGGTGCGGGGCAGGGTGAGCCGGAAGTGCGAGCCGCCGCCGGGCTCGCCCCAGGCCTGCAGCCAGCCGCCGTGCAGGTGCGCGTCCTCGACCGCGATGGACAGGCCGAGGCCGGTGCCGCCGGTGGTCCGCACCCGGGACGGGTCGGCCCGCCAGAAGCGGTGGAACACCCGGGACGCCTCGCCGGGCTTGAGGCCGATGCCGTAGTCGCGCACGCCGACCGCGACCGCGCCGTCGGCCGAGCCCAGCCGGACCACCACGTCGCGGCCCTCGCCGTGCTCCAGCGCGTTGACCACCAGGTTGCGCAGGATGCGCTCGATCCGGCGGGAGTCGACCTCCGCGAGCACGGGCTCGCCGTCGCCGCGGATCACCACGGCGCTGCCCTTCGCCTCGGCGAGCGGTTCGGCGGCCTCGACCACCCGGCCGACGATCTCGCGCAGGTCGACCGGTTCGGCGTCCAGGATCGCGGCGCCGGCGTCGAACCGGCTGATCTCCAGCAGGTCGGCCAGCAGCGACTCGAAGCGGTCCAGCTGGCCCTGCAGCAGCTCCGCCGAGCGGGCCGCCATCGGGTCCAGGTCCTCGCGGCTGTCGTAGATGAGGTCGGCGGCCATCCGGACGGTGGTCAGCGGGGTTCGCAGCTCGTGCGAGACGTCGGAGACGAAGCGCCGCTGCACCCTGGACAGCTCCTCCAGCTGGCGGATCTGCGCCTGCAGGGCGTTGGCCATCCGGTTGAACGACTCCCCGAGGCGGGCGATGTCGTCCGTGCCGGTGACCTTCATCCGCTCCTCGAGGTGCCCGTCGGCGAGCCGCTCGGAGATGCCGGCGGCCATCCGCACCGGGGTGACCACCTGGCGCACCACGACCCAGGCGATGCCGCCCATGAGGATCACCACGAACACGCCGGCGGTCGCCAGGGTGCCGGTGATCAGGTTCAGGGTGTCCGTCTCCTGGCCGAAGGAGAACACGTAGAACATCTGGTAGCTGTTGCCGGCCGGGCCGCTGAACTGCATGCCGAGGGCCAGCCCGGGCTCGGTCCGGTCGTCGGCCCGCTGGATCCGGGTCGGCTGGTCGTACATCTGGCCGGCCTCGGTGTACACCTTGTCGCGCAGGGTGTCCGGGACGCTGCTGGGCAGGATGTCGCCCGAGTAGCGGGGCGCGAAGCCGGTCTCCGGGACGATCGCGTCGGTGCCGGGGGCCATCGCGATCACCGAGTAGACGGTCTGCCCGCTCGCGGCCAGGTCGTTGACCTGGCGCAGCAGCCAGGTGCCGGTCTCCTCGGTGGTGGGGTCGGCGGTGGCACCGACCCGCACCCGCTGGTCCTTCGCCTCGTCGATCTTCTTCTGCTCGGCCTGGAAGCCGATCCTGGCCTGCTCGCGGGCGGCCGCCATCTTGGTGTCGAGCAGCCCGGTGCGCACCTGCGCCACCACGACCACGCCGAGCACCAGGACGACCGCGATGGAGGCCAGCAGGGAGACCGCGACCACGCGCAGCTGGATCGACCGCCGGTAGAGGGCGGTCACCCGGCGCGTGGGGCGGCGCAGCTGCCGGGTCAGCAACGCGTACGCGGCCGCGCGGCGGCGCTTGCGGGTGGTCGAGCTCAGCACGGACCCGCGAACGGAGTCGGCCCCGTCGGTCGCGGTACCCGACGGGGCTTCGTCAGCCTGGTGCGTCACGTCAGCTGGGTCCGGCCTTGTAGCCGACGCCGCGGACGGTCACCACGATCTCGGGGCGCTCCGGGTCCTTCTCGATCTTCGACCGCAGGCGCTGCACGTGGACGTTGACCAGGCGGGTGTCCGCCGCGTGGCGGTAGCCCCAGACCTGCTCCAGCAGCACCTCGCGGGTGAACACCTGCCAGGGCTTGCGGGCGAGCGCGACCAGCAGGTCGAACTCCAGCGGGGTCAGCGGGATGCCCCGGCCGTCCCGCTTGACCGAGTGGCCGGCCACGTCGATCACGAGGTCGCCGATGGTCAGCTGCTCGGGGGTGGGCTCCTCGGCGCGGCGCAACCGGGCGCGCACCCGGGCCACCAGCTCCTTGGGCTTGAACGGCTTGGTGACGTAGTCGTCGGCACCCGACTCCAGGCCCACCACGACGTCGACCGTGTCGGTCTTCGCGGTCAGCATGACGATCGGGATCCCGGACTCCGCCCGGATCTGCCGGCAGACGTCGATGCCGTCCCGGCCGGGCAGCATGAGGTCCAGCAGGACCAGGTCGGGCTTGGTCTCCCGGAACGCGGCTAGCGCCTTGTCCCCATCCGCGACGAAAAACGGCTCAAAACCCTCACCACGCAGCACGATGCCGAGCATCTCGGCCAGTGCGGAGTCGTCATCAACGACGAGGACGCGTCCCTTCATGCGTCCATCCTCTCATTACCGGATTGTGACCTGCCGCACAGCAGTGCCAATGCTCCACAACGGCCAACTCGCCGGGCGTCCATTTCCGGCCATACCGGACGAATGGCCCGCACCGGAGTACCTCCGCACCCTCCGCGGCCCACCACCCGCCCACCACGGGGCCCGGCTTGCCGATCATCGAGCGGCTGCCCCTGGGGCCCGTCCTGGCCCCATGGCACGATGGGCGCTGCGCGCGGGCGAAAGATCCGCCCGGAACCGCGCCCGTGACGCCCTCCGAGGAGCAGTGATGACCGACACTCCGGGCTGGGCCTCGCCCGGCTCGTCCGAGCCGCCCCGCGGCGACGCCCGGCCGCCGGCCGACGCGCCCGCCGCCGTGCCCGGGCCGTCGGCACCCCCGCAGGGCCACCCCGCACCCCGGTGGAACGCCCCGCCCGCCCTGACCGGCGGCGGGCCCGCCGGAGGCGGCGGCCCCCACCCGTACGGCTGGGGAGCCCCGCAGAGCCCCAAGCCCGGCGTCATCCCGCTGCGCCCGCTCGGCGTCGGCGAACTCCTCGACGGCTCCGTCGCCACCATCCGCAGGCACTGGCGGACGGCGCTCCCGCTCGCGCTCGGCATCGCCGTGATCCAGCAGGCCGGGGTCGTCGCCGCCGGCCAGCTGGTCACGGGCAGGACCGGACCGGCCACCCAGGTGGTGATCCTGCTGGCCACCCTGCCGCTGCGGGTGCTGGGCAGCGTGGTCGCCGTCTCCCTGCTCACCGTGGTCGTCAGCCGCGCCGTCCTCGGCCGGTCCGCGACCGCCGGGGACGCATGGCGCGACGCCCGTCCCCGGGTGCTGCAGCTGCTCGGACTGACCGTGCTCACCGGCCTGATGTCCGGCGGCGTGGTGCTGCTCGGGTTCAGCCCCTGGTACTTCTACCGATCCGGCGGCTCCGGCGAGCCAGCCACCGAGGCACTGCTGTTCCTCGTCGGCTTCCTGACCCTCCCGGTCGCCGCCTGGCTGTGGATCCGGTTCAGCCTGGCCGCCCCCGCCCTGATGCTGGAGAAGCAGGGCGTGGTCACCGCGCTGTCCCGCTCCCGGCGCCTGGTCCGCGGCTCCTGGTGGCGGATCTTCGGCGTCACGCTGCTCGGCGAGGTGCTGTCCTTCATCGTGGCGATGGTCATCGCCGTCCCGTTCCGCTTCCTCGGGCTCGTCCTCGGCTTCGACGACGTCGACCGCCAGGTCGACCTCAACAGCATCGCCCACCAGCCGGCCGCCATGCTGGTCACCACCGCCGTCGCCGGCATCATCGCGGCCACCCTCACCATCCCCTTCCTGGCCGCCCTGAACGTGCTGATCTACGTCGACCAGCGGATCCGCCGCGAGGCCCTCGACATCGAACTGGCCCGCGCCGCCGGCCTCGCCGAGCCCGACGGCGCCGGCCGGGGCGACCGGGCCGGCCCCGGCCCGGCGAGGCGCTGACGCGGATGCCTACCTGGGGGGACGGGCTCCTCGCCGCGGGCGGCGCCCCGGTCACCGTGCCGCGGGACCCGGCACGCGACGCCGCCCGCGACGAACTGCTCGACGCGGAGTACCACAAGCACGACCCGAGCGTCCTGGAACGGGTCATGAGCTGGCTCAACGACCACATCACCGGAGCGCTGGACGGCATCTCCGGCACCGGCACCAGCGGCACCACCGGCCTGGTGCTCTTCCTGGTCGTCGCCGTCCTGATCGGCGCCGCACTCTGGTGGCGCCTGGGCGCGCCCCGCCGCGCGGCCCGCACCGTCCTGGACGTCTACGGCGACGAGGGCCCGCGCCGCGCCGCCCAGTACCGGGCCGACGCCGAACGGCACGCCGCCGCCGGGCAGTGGGCCGAGGCCGTCCGCGCCCGGATGCGCGCCCTCGTCCGGGGCCTGGAGGAGCGCACCCTGCTCGACGCCCGCCCCGGCCGCACCGCCGACGAGGCCGCCGCCGAGGCCGGCCGGGCACTGCCCCGGCACGCCGCCGCGCTGGCCGGCGCCGCCCGCACCTTCGACGACATCGCCTACGGCGAGCGCACCGCCGACCAGGCCGCCTACCAGCTGCTGAGCGACCTCGACCGGGCCCTGGAACGCGCCCGGCCGGACCTCGACACGGCCCCGGAAGGAGCGGCATGACCAGCACCGCCCCCGCGCCTCCCGCCGAGGCCGGGACCGCCCGCCCCGCCCCCGGCGGGACGGCCCCGAGCAGCCTCGCCCCCACCGGGCGGGGCCTGTGGCGCCGGGCCCGCTGGTACCTGGCCGCGCTCGCCGTCCTGCTGATCGGCGCCACCGCGGTGGCCGCGCTCGGCCAGGACCGCCGCTACCCGCCGCTCGACCCGCGCTCCTACGACAGCGACGGCACCCGCGCCGTCCTCGCCCTGCTCGAGCAGCAGGGCCTGCGGACCACGATCAGCACCGACCCGACCCTGCGCCCCACCGGGCCCGACACCCTCGTCCTGCCCGAGCCCGACCTGCTCACCCCGGCCGAACTGCGGGCCGTCGCCGGCGCCCGGCACGAGCGACTGGTGCTCGTCGCCCCCGGACCGGCCGCCCTCAGCGCCCTGGCCCCCGGCATCCGCCCCTCCGAGGAGGACGGCGGCCCGCCCTACGCCACCGTCCGCAGCACCCCCGCCCGGTGCCCGCTCACCGAGGCCGTCCGGGCCGGCAGCGCCGGGATCGGCGGCATGCTCTACACCAGCGGCAGCCGCGGTCAGGGCTGCTACCCGCGCGGCCACGGCTACCCGCTGGTCAGCGCCCCCGCCCCGGGCGGCGAGGTCATCGTGCTCGGCACCGGCGACTTCCTGCAGAACGGCGAGCTCGCCGAGGACGGCAACGCCGCCCTCGCCCTCGGGCTGCTCGGCTCCCGGCCCCACCTGACCTGGCACCTGCCCGACTACACCGCGCCGCTCGCCGAGGGCACCCGGAACCGGACCTTCGGCGACTACATCCCGGACGGCTGGCGCTGGGCCGGCTACCAGCTCGCCGTGGCCGCCGTCCTGGCCGCCCTCTGGCGCGGCCGCCGCCTCGGCCCGGTGATCAGCGAGAACCTGCCCGTGGTGGTCCGCGCTGCCGAGACCACCGAGGGCCGCGCCCGGCTCTACCGCCGGGCCAGGGCCCACGGCCGCGCCGCCGAGGCCCTGCGCCGGGCCGCCGCCCACCGCATCGCCCCGGCCCTCGGCGTCCCGCCCCGGGCCGGCGCACCCGACCCCGAGGCGCTCTGCGCCGCGGTGGCCGACCGCCTCCCCGAACGACCCGCCGGGGACGTCCGGGCCCTCCTCTACGGCCCGCCCCCGACCGACGACGCCGCACTGCTGCGGCTCGCCGACGACCTCGACGCCCTCGAAAGGCAGGTACGGAACCCGTGACCGAACAGGCCACCGCCACCCCCACCAGCACCCCCGGCGCGGCGGCTGCCACCCCGGGCACCCCCGGCACCGCCACCGACCCCCGCCAGGCGCTGACCGCCCTGCGCGCCGAGATCGGCAAGGCCGTGGTCGGCCAGGACGCCGCCGTCACCGGTCTGGTCGTCGCCCTGCTGTGCGGAGGCCACGTGCTGCTGGAGGGCGTCCCCGGCGTCGCCAAGACCCTGCTGGTGCGCGCCCTGTCCACCGCGCTCAGCCTGGACACCAAGCGCATCCAGTTCACCCCCGACCTGATGCCCGGCGACGTCACCGGCTCCCTCGTCTACGACGCCCGCACCGCCGAGTTCTCCTTCCAGCCCGGCCCGGTCTTCACCAACCTGCTGCTCGCCGACGAGATCAACCGCACCCCGCCCAAGACCCAGGCCGCCCTGCTGGAGGCCATGGAGGAGCACCAGGTCACCGTCGACGGCGAGCCCCGCGCGCTGCCCGTCCCGTTCCTGGTCGCCGCCACCCAGAACCCGGTCGAGTACGAGGGCACCTACCCCCTGCCCGAGGCCCAGCTCGACCGTTTCCTGCTCAAGCTGGTCCTGCCGCTGCCCGACCGCGACCAGGAGTTCCAGGTGCTCTCCCGGCACGCCGCCGGATTCGACCCCCGCGACCTCGCCGCGGCCGGTGTCCGCCCCGTCGCCGGGCCCGAGCACCTGGCCGCCGCCCGCCGGCAGATCGCCGAACTGACCGTCTCCCCCGAGGTCCTCGCCTACATCGTCGACCTCTGCCGGGCCACCCGGCAGTCGCCCTCGCTGTCCATGGGCGTCTCGCCGCGCGGCGCCACCGCCCTGCTCCGCGCCTCGCGCGCCTGGGCCTGGCTCGCTGGACGCGACTACGTCACCCCGGACGACGTCAAGGCGCTCGCCCTGCCCACCCTGCGCCACCGCGTCGCACTGCGCGCCGAGGCCGAGATGGAGGGCGTCACCGCCGACTCCGTCATCCAGGCCGTCCTCGCCCAGACGCCCGCCCCCCGCTGAACCGCCCGTTCCGGAAGGAGCGCACCGCATGGCCCTCACCGGGCGAACCGCCCTGCTCGCCGCCCTCGGCGCGGTCCTCGTGGGCCTGGTGCTGCCCTCCTGGGCCGGGATCGGCCTGGCCAGCGGCACGGTCCTGCTCGCCGCCCTCGTCGACCTGGTGCTCGCCGCCCCCGTCCGCAGCCTCCGGCTCGGCCGGGGCGGCGACACCACCGTCCGGCTCGGCGAGTCCGCCCGCGTCGAACTGACCGTCACCAACCCGTCCGGACGCCCCCTCAGGGCCCGGATCCGCGACGCCTGGGGCCCCTCCGCCTGGCAGCCCGGCACCGCCGTGGCGGCGTCCCGGCACACCCTGCTCGTCCCCGGCGGCGAACGGCGCCGGACCGTCACCGTCCTCGCCCCGACCCGCCGCGGCGACCACCACGCGCACCGGGTGACGGTCCGTTCCCTCGGCCCGCTCGGCCTGGCGGGGCGCCAGGGCTCGCACGACCTGCCCTGGAAGGTCCGCGCCCTGCCCCCGTTCGCCAGCCGCAAGCACCTGCCCTCCCGGCTCGCCAGGCTGCGCGAACTCGACGGCCGCACCTCCGTCCTGACCCGCGGCCAGGGCACCGAGTTCGACTCCCTGCGCGAGTACCTGCCCGGCGACGACGTCCGCTCCATCGACTGGCGGGCCAGTGCCCGGCGCAACACCGTCGCCGTCCGCACCTGGCGCCCCGAACGCGACCGGCACATCCTCGTCGTCCTCGACACCGGCCGCACCTCCGCCGGCCGCGTCGGCGACGCCCCCCGCCTGGACGCCGCGCTCGACGCCGCCCTGCTCCTCACCGCCCTCGCCACCCGCGCCGGCGACCGGGTCGACCTGCTCGCCCACGACGCCCGCAAGCGCGCCGCGGTGGCCGGCGCCCCGCCCAGCGAGGTCCTCCAGGCGTTCACCAACACGATGGCCGCCCTGGAACCGGACCTCCACGACACCGACATGCGCGCGCTGGTCTCCACCGCCCTGCGGATGGCCCCCCACCGCTCGCTCGTCGTCCTCCTCACCGGCCTCGACGCGGCCCCCGTCGAGGACGGCCTGCGCCCGCTGCTGCCGCTGCTCACCAAGCGCCACGAGGTCGTCCTGGCCTCCGTCGCCGACCCCCGGCTGGACGTCCTCGCCGCGGGCCGCGGCACCCTGGAGGCCGTCTACGGAGCCGCCGCCGCGGAACAGACCCGCGCCGACCGCCGCGCCACCGCCGAGCGCCTCACCCGCCTCGGGGTGACCGTCCTCGACGCCCCTCCCGCCCAGCTCGCCCCGGCCCTCGCCGACACCTACCTCGCCCTCAAGGCGGCCGGGCGGCTCTGACCGCCCGTCTGCCCGCCTGCCCGCGAGACCGCGCCCGCCTCCGGCAGTGCCCCGGGGGCGGACACCCGGGGTCAGACGGCGGAGAGGTGCAGCTTGAACGGCGAACCGCTCGAGCCGGGCGTCCAGCCGTTCGACCGCGCCGCCCGGATGCCCGCGGCGACCTCACCCGGCAGGACGACCTCCCCCCGCGCCGTGTCCGGTACCGAGGCGGAAGGCCGACTGGTCTCCACCACGAGCGTCGTACCGGGACGCGCCACGTCCTCCACCACGTAGCCCAGGGTGCTGCCCTCGTAGTCGCAGCACCAGTGCCTCCGGCTCACCCGCCAGCGGTACTCGACGCCGTCGACGACGATGCGCCGGGAGCCCTTCTTCACCAGTGCCACTCTTCGCCCCTCTTCGCCCGCCGGCTGCTCGTACAGCTCCGTCGGTCAGCAGTCTCCCGGTACGGCGCCCGCAGTGTCACCGGAATTGCCCCGGAGGACCGGCGCGGTCGTACGGCGCTCCGACGGACTCCGCCGCTCCGCCCCCAACGCAAAGAACCCCCGCCGGATATCCCGGCGGGGGTTCTTCGTGAATGATTGTTCGGCGGCGTCCTACTCTCCCACAGGGTCCCCCCTGCAGTACCATCG